>CAURDG010000036.1:0-10329 GCA_963523555.1 uncultured Cardiobacterium sp. | reverse complement strand
TTTGTCCTATAGAAGCAATGTCCTCTAAAACAGCCTCCATTTTGTCCTATACGCCGATAATCACCATATAGCTAATCATCTTATTTTTTCATACGACATTTACGCCAATCTTTCCGCATTTGCGCAATATTCAGGGAAGATTTGTATGAAGGATTAAGAGCATTGGCTATAAACCGCCGTCCGTCTGGCGGTTTTTTTACAGGAGGGGGTGGCAAGCGGCACAACCTGCGCGTTGCCCACAAAAAAGGCGGCTGTGTGCCGCCTGTGCTTTTGAAAGTTTTCCGACTTTATGCCGGCTTACCTGCTTTGCGTTGCGCGCGTAGGCGGGCCCGGGTCTCGCGGAAATAGGCGATACGCCGCTTGCGCCGCCACAGGTAATAAACGATGAAGCCTGCCAGTACAACGAAAAGGGCGATAGTCAGGTACTTGAATTCGTGCATCTTTTTCATCATCCATTCGCTATTTTCTGCGCCGTAGTAGCCGATATAGACAAAGACAGGGATGGAAAGCAGCGCCGCGAGGCCATCCATAAGAGTGAATTGCCAGAAGCTGATGCGGCGGGTGATGCCGGTCATGATGTAGATAGGTGCACGCAGACCGGGCAGGAAACGGGCGATAAAGACGAGGCGGTTGCCGTAACGCAGGAAGAGTGTTTCAGTTTGCAGCATCCGCTTCGGCGTAAGCAGTTTGGAAAACCAGCGTGATTTGCGCAGGTGCGGGCCAAATTTCCAGCCAATGATGTACATCATCCAGTCACCACAAAGTACGCCGAAGTAAGCAACCACAAGCATAATGTGGACATTTTTATCGCCAAGGGCAGAAATGATGCCAGCAGTTACGAGCGTAATGTCTTCCGGCAGGGGCAATCCCATGCCACAGAGAACGAGAACACTGAACACGGCGTAATAACCGTATTCGAAAAAAAAACTTTGCAGGAAAGACATTGAGGGACTCAAAAGGTGTGAGGTACGAAGGGCGCGCATGATACCAAAGCGGCGAGGCGTTTGCGCGTTTGCTGTTTGCATGGGAACGCGAGAGCTGGTTATTTTGTTGTTATTTTTCCACCGCTTGCACGCCTGGGACGGCAAAATAAAGCACCGGTTGTACGTGGGTGTCATAACAGGACAGGAGTAAAAGATTGCCTGTGGATTAAAAGAATGTAACCGTATTATCATATTTCCACTTCATTTCACACCGAGGATCCTATGTACACCTTTGTTATGGACGATAACCCCACTCGCACCCGCGTCATTGATATAAGCCGTAGTGGTGTACAGACCGTCCCCGCGCAAATTGATGAGGATTACGATATTCAGGCGGCGGGCGTGGCGGAAACCGTACAGCAAGGGCAGGATTTATGGATTTATCAGGATGGCGAGCTGCGTGCCGTGGTGCAGGATTACTACGCCTACCACAGTACGCCCCCTGTCATAACCTATGCCGCCATGCCGGATTACACCCTTCCGGCAGAAACTCCGACGGCACCCGCACATATCACCGCTACTCCCAGTACCTATAACGGTAGTGGCAGCGGCAGTCCGGCTGCACTGCCTTTCGTCATCGGCGGACTCGCCCTGGCTGGCGGAGCCGCCGCCCTGGCCGCAGGCGGTGGCAGCAAAAAAGACCATGACAATGACCACACGGCCACGCCATCCGGCGGTTCCCAAAATCCCCCGCTCCCCATTGATGATCCTGCCCGTCATAACGGTAGTGTGAACGATAGCCGCTTCGCGGGTGACCATTCGCCGAACAACTACTACTTCATCCAGGCGTTGAACAGCGACAGCCACGACGGACATCTGGCCAATCACGTCATGGGTCAGCCCTTGACCGTGCGCTATCATTTTGCGACGGATGCCTATGACCGCATGGGCGGCTTCTACCTGAGCGGCTTCCGCGTGTTCAGCGAAGCACAAAAAGCCGATATCCGCGCGGCGATGGCGGAAATCAGCCGCCACAGCAACGTCCGCTTTGTCGAAGCCTCTGCTGCCGATGCCACCCTGCATTTCTACCTTGATGACCTCACCATTGCCCAGGCAGGGCACAGCGAAGACAGCATCGTCACCGGTTACGCGCGCTACGGTGGTGACGTGCACCTCAGCGTCAAGGGCTACGCTGCCGATGATGCCTTCCGGCAGGGAAAACAGTACGTCATCAATGGCAATGGGGACTACTATCCTGCCGGCTGGGCGACCCTCGTGCATGAAATTGGGCACAGTATCGGCCTGACCCACCCCTTTGGCGACCAGAACAGCGAGAGACTGCCGCGCAGTGAAAACCTCGATACCCTGACCCTGATGTCCTACACCGAAGGACGGCATGGACGTGTGGACTTCAACCTCAATGGCGAACATTACTACTACCCCAATGCCCCACTCTCGGCGACCCGTCAGGGCATCTATGACCTTATCACCCTGCACTACCGCTATGGCGTCAACCCTGATTACCACAGTGGTGACGACACCTATAACTTCCGCCCCTACAACCCCAACACCCTTGGCAACGACATCTACATCATGGACGGCGGCGGGCAGGATATGCTGGACGCTTCGGATCAACAGCAAAACCTGTATCTTGACCTTACCCCCGGCAGCTGGAATTACGCGGGCAGCAGTACAACACACCTTGTCCTGGCAGATAGCGGCCTGCCGAGTACCGGCCAACTCTTCATTGGCTATGGCACACAAATTGAAAGCGCCAAAGGCGGCACGGGGCATGACACCATCAAGGGCAACAGCGCCGCTAACTATCTCTTTGGCTACGATGGTAATGATCGCATTGACGGTGGCGCGGGTAACGATCAGATCGAAGGCGGGCGCGGCACCGATACCCTGACCGGCGGACGTGGCGCGGATACCTTTCGCTTTGCCAGCCCGCTGGATGGCACACACGACACCATCACCGACTTTAATCTGCGCGAAGGTGATCTGCTCGAATTCGACCACAACATCTATACCAGCTTGCAAACCGGCACACTCAATGCTGGACAATTTGTCAAAGGCGCAGCCGCACAGGATGCGGATGATCACATTATTTACAACCCGGGCACAGGTGAGCTCGCCTATGACCCGGACGGCAACGGCGCAGCGGCGGCAGTCCTCATCGCCAACATTGGCCGCGACCTGGAACTCAGCGCAAACCATATCCATATTATCTGAGCGACGAAGCCGTCCTCATCAGCCCAGCGTTTATCCCGCCTGGCGGCAGTTCATGAGCTCCGTGTTTATCCCGCTTGGCGGCCGCTCATGGACCCAGTGTTTATCCCGCTTGGCGGCGCTCATGGACCCAGTATTTATCCCGCTTGGCGGCGGTTCATGAACCCAGCGTTTATCCCGCTTGGCGGCAGTTCATGAGCTCCGTGTTTATCCCGCTTGGCGGCGCTCATGGACCCAGCGTTTATCCCGCTTGGCGGGCGCTCATGGACCCAGCGTTTATCCCGCTTGGCGGGCGCTCATGGACCCAGTATTTATCCCGCTTGGCGGCGCTCATGGACCCAGTATAGTTAAACATCTAAAAAATCGTAACGGCGTTGCGTCGTCTTGCCGCACTGCCTATACTGTCTGCGGCAACACGCCTTGTTACGCTTTTTTATCTATCCAACTATATTTATCCCGCTTGGCGGCAGTTCATGGGCCCAGTGTTTATCCCGCTTGGTGGGCGCTCATGAGCCCAGCGTTTATCCCGCTTGGCGGGCGCTCATGAGCTCCGTGTTTATCCCGCTTGGCGGGCGCTCATGGACCCAGTATTTATCCCGCTTGGCGGCGGTTCATGAACCCAGCGTTTATCCCGCTTGGCGGCGCTCATGAGCCCAGTGTTTATCCCGCTTGGCGGCAGTTCATGGGCCCAGTGTTTATCCCGCTTGGCGGGCGCTCATGGACCCAGTATTTATCCCGCTTGGTTGGCGCTCATGGCCCCAGCGTTTATCCCGCTTGGCGGCCAATGGATGGGGCTAACGCGGACGGTGGCGGCGCAGGCTAGTGGTTGGAATACCAAGGCTCTCGCGGTATTTGGTTACAGTGCGACGGGCGATTTTGTAGCCGCGTTCGGCAAGGCGTTCAGCGAGGCTTTGGTCTGAAAAGGGTTTGGCCGGATTTTCTTCATTAATCATTTCGCTGATTAATGCCTTGATGGCGATGACAGATTGATCTTCGCCTTCAGTGCTTTCCAATTGGTTTGAGAAGAAATAGCGCAGTTCGTAGATGCCGCGTTTGCACAGCAGATACTTGTCGTTGATAGCACGGCCAACGGTGCTTTCATGGATACCGAGGATTTCCGCGACTTTCTGCCGTGTCAGCGGCCGCATCGCGCTATCGCCTTCCTGGAAGAAGTCCTGTTGCAGGGCGACGATGACGCCCGCCACGCGGCGGATGGTATCGGCGCGCCGGTCTATGGCACTCAGGAACCAGCGGGCTTCTTGCAGTTGCGCTTGCAGGAGAGTTTTGTCCGCACCTTTGGCACTTTCCGCGAGCTCGGCGTAGGTCTGGTTGATTGCCAAATCCGCATGGATGCTGTCAGTCGTTTCAATGTAGCTGATGCCGTTTTTTTCGCGCACGATGATTTCCGGCTCGACGTGCTGGGGGGTGTTGCCGGAATATTGCTGACCGGGACGTGGGTCAAGGCTGCGCAGGAGTGCCATGGCGTGGTTATAGGTGGGGATATCCATACTCAGGCGCTGCCGGATCATTTGTGGACTGCGTCCAACGAGGTTGTAGCAACGTCCCATGATGAGGCGCAGTTCTTTGAGGTAGGGGGTGGCAGGTGGTAGGGCGGCAATCTGGATGTTCAGGCATTCTTCAAGAGTGCGTGCACCAATCCCGCCCGGCTGGCATTGTTGCACGATGCGGATGCCCTCTTCGATGTCGGCCACGCGGAGCTGTTGTTGGGCGGCGACGGCTTCCGTCTCACTGCGGAAGTAGCCGTCGTCATCCAGTTCGAAGGCAACGGCGAGTGCCGCGCGGCGCTGTGTGTCATCCAGCGGCATCTGGTTGATTTGTTCTTCGAGGTAGGCGGCCAGGGTCGGTTTGGCGCTGAGGTAGAGTTCGGGATTGTCGTCTTCTTCGCGGTAGGGCGCATGGTCTTTCCAGTCGTGGTCGTAATGTTCTTCCCAGGTGCTGTCGTATTCGAGTTCGCCACTCAGGTGTTGCAGCAGGCCGTCAGCGTCTTCGCCGCTGTCGCCGCTTTCGCTCTCGCTTCCCGGATTTTCGTAGAGGATTTCGCCCTTGCGCTCCAGCATGATGTTCTGCGCCAGCATGTTGCTGATTTCGACGTTCAGATCCAGGTTGCCCATGTTGAGCAGTTTGATCGCCTGTTGTAACTGCGGGGTGAGGGTGAGGGTCTGTTTGAGGGCGAGGTCAAGGCTTTGGCTTGTGCCCGGGGCGACTTTGCTGGCTTTGCTCATGGTCGTCCTTAGTGGAGTTCAAAGTCTTCGCCGAGGTAAACGCGGCGGGCTTCTTCGTTGGCGACGATTTCTGCCGGGCTGCCTGCGGCGATAACGCTGCCTTCGGAGAGGATGTAGGCGTAATCGCAACTTTTCAGGGTCTCGCGCACGTTGTGGTCGGTGATGAGGACGCCGATACCGCGATCGGTGAGGTGGGTGATGATGTTCCGGATGTCACCGACGGCGATGGGATCCACCCCGGCAAAGGGTTCGTCAAGCAGGATGAAGCGCGGGTTGCAGGCAAGCGTCCGCGCGATTTCGCAGCGGCGTCTTTCCCCGCCGGAAAGGCTTTGTCCGGGGATGTCCGCGCGGTCGGCAATGCCGAGGTCTTGCATGAGTTCTTGTGCGCGGGCTTCGCGCTCGCGTTTGCCGAGGTTGGTGGCGAGTTCGAGGATGGCGAGGATGTTGTCGCGCACACTGAGTTTGCGGAAGACGCTGGCTTCTTGCGGCAGGTAGGACAGGCCAAGCTGGGCGCGGCGGTGTACGGGCAGACGGGTGATGTCGGTGCCGTCCAGGAGGATGCGCCCCTGGTCGGGACGCACCAGGCCGATAGTCATGTAGAAGCTGGTGGTTTTGCCGGCGCCGTTCGGCCCGAGCAGGCCGACGACTTTGGCAGCATTCACCTGGAAGCTGGCGTCATTGACGACGCGCCGTTTGCGATAGGTTTTTTGTAGTTTTTCGGCGATGAGCATGGCGCATCCCGGCTTTTATTTGGTTTTCGGCTGGAAGGTCATGTTCACGCCCCGGCCTTTGACGCTCTCGCTTTTCAGGTTGTAGGTGAGGTGGTCGGCGCGGGTTTCGTTTTTGTCCTGCTTGACGTGGGCGTTTTTGTTGATTTCGACGGTTGAGGTCGGCACGGTGTATTTCATGTGATTGCCGCTGCCGTCAATCGGCGGTTCGCTGGCCGGGACGTAGTGGAAGGTGGTCGGCTTGCCCCAGCTTTCGATGGTGTGGATTTTTCCGTCTTGCAGCCGGATGGTGACGCGGTCGCCTTTGAGGTTCATTTCGCCCTGGGTGATGACGACGTGGCCGGTGTAGGTGGCAACGCCAGTGTTGGCGTCGTATTCGCCGCTGTCGGCTTTGAGGTTGATCGGCAGTTGTTGTGGGTTGTTGGTTTTTTTGTTGCCGCTTTTTTCTGCGCTGTCGGCGGCTTTTTTGGCGGTGTCGCTTTCGTCCCAACCGAAGGCAGTGTTGCTGTCCACGGTTTTGTTGTCTGTGCCGCTTTGCACGACGACAGGGGCCGGTTTGTTTTTGGCACGCGTGGTTTTTTTGCGGGTTTCGGCATGGCCGCTGCTGATTAGCGCCAGCAGGATGGTGGCGGCGATGAGGGTTTTAGTTTGCCGGGTCATAGCTGCTCCTTACGTTGTTTTTGAGTGTGATGTGGTTATTGTTCATGTCCCAGTGCGCGCCGTCCGCGTCGGTGCGGCTGTCGTCACTTTCCAGGGTGATGGCGGCATCGGTTGCGGCGTAGCGGTGTTCGGGGTAGTAATCGAGGCGGGTGGTGCGGAGGCGGTAGTGGTGGCCGCCGTCGTCCTGTTCGCCGCGCACGTTGCCAGTCAGGGTGATGCGGTTTTTTTCGCTGTTGCGCACGGCGTGATCGGCGCGCAGGCGGCGTTCGCCGTTTGCCAGCAGGGTTTGTACCTCGGGGTGATCGAGGTGATTCTCGCCGTCTTTGCGGTGTTCGGCGTAGGGGGCGCGCACGGTGGTACTGCGTTTGCCGTCGGCATCGTACTGGTAGAGCACGCCCCCCGTGAGCGAGAGGCGGACGGGGTCAGCAGCAACCTGTTGGCTGATTGCGCCCGCTTCACGCTGCCACCACCACAGGGTGACGGCGACGGCGGCAAGCAGCCAGCCGGCGAGGCGCAGTTGGCGGCGTCGGCTCATCAGGCGACTCCGGCGCGCAAGAGATCATGGATGTGCAGGATGCCGACGATGCGCTTACCTGCGACGACGGGCAGGGCGGTGATGTGACGTTTTTCCATGTGTTGCAGGGCTTCGGCGGCGCGTTCGTCTGCCGTGGTGGTCTGCGGTGAGCGGGTCATCACGTCGCTAATCGGGCGGTTAAGCGCGTCAGGGTATTTTTCCAGGGCGCGGCGCAGGTCGCCGTCGGTGAAGATGCCAAGCAGTTGGTCGTTATCCGCAACGAGGGTGACGCCGAGGCCTTTGTCGGTAATCTGGAACAGCGCGGTTTGCACACTGGCATCACTGGCAACGACGGGGATGTCGGCACCGCTGCGCATCACGTCACGATTTTTCGTCATCAAGCGGCGGCCAAGGCGGCCATAGGGGTGCGAGCGGGCAAAGTCCTGTTCGCCGAAGTTGCGGCTCTGCATCAGGGTGATGGCGAGGGCGTCGCCGAGGGCAAGGGTGGCGGTGGTGCTGGTGGTCGGGGCGAGGCCGAGCGGGCAGGCTTCTTTGTCGATGTGGATAGGCAGATGAATGTCGGCTTCTTGCGCGAGGTGCGAGGCGGGGCGGCCAGTGATGGCGATAGTTTTCACGCCAAGGGCGCGCACGATAGGCAGCATCATCAGGATTTCCGTACTTTCGCCGGAATAGCTGATGGCGAGCAGGGTGTCATCGGCGGTAATCATGCCGAGGTCGCCATGCCCCGCTTCGGCGGCGTGGACGAAGAAGGCGGGAGTGCCGGTGCTGGCCAGCGTCGCCGCGATTTTTTCGCCAATGTGTCCCGATTTGCCGAGTCCGGTGACGATGACGTGGCCGCGCGTGGCGAGGATGCAGTCACAAGCGGCGAGGAAGGGTGCGCCGAGGTGGTCGATTTGCGCGCGCACAGCTTCGGCTTCTTGCTCAAGGACGGCACGGGCGTAGGCAAGGCGGGAATCGGTCATGGGTAGTGTTCCAGTTGGTCGGAATCGCCGGTGAGGGCGGCGAGATAGTGCGGGGCGACGGCGTCAGCGCTCTGCCAGTGCGGTTGCCCGGCGGGGAAGACGCTGCGACTGAGCGGGGTATCAACCCAACCGGGGTCCACAATGGCAAAGCCGAGGGTCGGGTAGGCATGTTTCTCCTGATAGAGGTCGTGGACGAGCTGGGTGAGCGCCGCTTGCGCAATGCCGTAGCTGTGCCAGTAGGCGCTTTGTGTGCGGTGTTCGCGGTGCAGGCTGACGATAAAACGCGGTGCAGTGGCAGCCTGCATCAGCGGCAGCAAGGTCTGGAAGAGCCACAGCGGCGCGGTGAGGTTCACTTGCAATCCTTGCAGCCAGCCAGTCGGGTCAGCATGAGCCAGCGGACGCAGGCCACCGCAGACGGCGGCGAGATTGATGACAGCATCCAGTTTGCCGTGGTCTTCTTGAATCAGCCCGGCAAGGCGGACGTAGGCATCAAAACCGCTGCGCCACAAATCGAAAGGGACAAGGGTATGGTCGCCCTGCAAACCGTCATCCAGCGCTTCCAGCGCCAGCGGGTCGAGGTCGAGCAAGAGCAGGTGATGCCCCGCCGCATCGAGGGCACGGGCGACGGCGCTACCAATACCGCCGCAGGCACCGGTGAGCAGGACGGTCTTCATGGCGCATCTCCGAACAGCAGCGGCGCGAGGGCGGCAGGGCTATCAACAAAAGCGATGGGGCAGTCATCTTCTGCGAGATCGGCGCGGCTGGTGTAGCCGTAATCACAATAAATGGACGGCATTCCGGCGCGGGCGGCCGCGCGAATATCGGCAGCGCTGTCGCCAACCATCACCGCTTGTTCAGGCCGCACTCCCGCCAGCGCACAGGCATAGGCAAGCGGTGCGGGATCGGGCTTGGCGGTGGCAAGTGTATCGCCGCAGACGATAGCGGCCACGCGCTGTTCCAGCTGGAAATGCCGCGCCAGCGCGTAAGTAAAGCGTTCCAGCTTGTTGGTGATGATGCCCCAGGGCACGCCGCAGGCGTCAAGATCGTCCACAATCGCCGCCATACCGGGGAACCAGCGCGTTTCCTCGGCAACATGGCGCAGATAATGCGCATAAAACGCTTCCTGCAAGGCGGGCAGACGCGGGTCATCCGCCGTGGTTGAGAGCGCGTGTTGCAGCATCTGCCGCGAACCGTGGCCGGTGTAAGGCAGGATGACCCCGGCGGGGGCTGGCGGATAACCATGTTCCGCCAGAGTGCGGTTGACAGTGGCGATGAGATCGGGGGCGGTGTCAAACAGGGTGCCGTCAAGATCGAACCACACAGCTTTATAACGGGCTTTCATGCGGCATCCCGGCGGGCAACCATCAGATAATTTATCGCCGTGCGGCGCGACAGGCGGGCACTGCGCGTGAGCGGGTTATACGACATGCCGCTGATGGCCAGCGGCGTCAACCCGGCGCGGCGCACCATGCGCGTCAACTCGGCCGGGCGGATAAACCAGTCATATTGATGCGTGCCTTTGGGGACGAGATTCAGCAGATACTCGGCAGCGCAGATAGCACCAAGACGCGCCGGCAGGGTGCGGTTCACCGTTGACAGGAAAACAAGACCACCCGGACGCAGCAGGGCATGAATATCGCGCAGAATGGCGGCAGGATCGGCCACGTGTTCCAGCATTTCCATGCAGGTGACGACATCAAACGACTCACCGCGCTCGACCAGATCGGCACCGGAGGCATGAATATAGTCAATCGCCTTGTCGCCACGATGGGCGCGAGCCGCTTCCAGCACGGCAGCGGCGAGGTCAATACCGACCACCTGCGCACCACTATCCGCCAGCGCCTCGCTCAAAATCCCGCCGCCGCAGCCGAAATCTAGGACGCGCTTGTCTTGCAAATCCGTGTACTGGGTGATGAATTGCAAACGGGCGGGATTGATGTGATGCAGGGTGCGGTAAGGGCCGTTCTTGTCCCAAAACGCGCTGCCGTGTTGCTCGAAACTGTGAATATCGGCGGAATGCGGAATGGTGTGCATGACTGGTCTCTC
>CAURDG010000035.1:0-10406 GCA_963523555.1 uncultured Cardiobacterium sp. | reverse complement strand
CAGTACTTACGCCGCTTGGCGAGCCCAGTACTTACGCCGCTTGGCGAGCCCAGTACTTACGCCGCTTGGCGAGCCCAGTATTTATCCCGCTTGACGGGCCCAGAATTTATCCCGCTTGGCGGACCCAGTGTTTATCCCGCTTGGCGGACCCAGTGTTTATCCCGCTTGACGGGCCCAGTGTTTATCCCGCTTGGCGGGCCAATATTGACGGCGCTTGCAGGCGTCTCAGCCGTAGGGCCGTCATATTTCTTCGATTTCGGGAACGCAGGGAGACAGCCAGATGTCATCGGCTTCTATGATGCGTCCTTTTTTCAATATAAAAATCTGGAATACGTTGTTTTTGACCGGGTCTTCATCATCCCGGCATGACAGGATGCCGTAGGAACCCGGCGCTTTTGCGGCCAGAGTCTGAAAGTAGGCCATGATTTCTTCCCATTCCTGGGTGCGGTGGTTGCTGTATCCCATGAACCAGCAACGCAAGTTCCCATTCATGTAACCGATGCCGCATGCGTTGTTGATGTTGCAAGCTTTGTGATCAGCGGCAAGTTTTTCCAGTTCCGCGATGAGTTCTGCGGCGATTTCGTCGTCAAAGGCGTCTTCTGCGGCGTCGTCTTCGTAGTATGTAGGCAAGATGGTTGCCCAGCCTTGGTATTCAAACATTGTTATCTGTTCGGGTTGAGAGGTTGTTTGATGTCAACCCCGGCAATGAAGCCGGGGGCGGTATCAGAGGATGTCCAATGCAGGCAGGTCGTGAACGATTTTTTGGGTTTCGAGGCTGACGGTGATGACACGCAGCAGCAGTTCCAGCGGGTAGCGCGGGTTGTGCATGGTCTCGCGCGCCCAGTCGTTGGCGTCGTTGGTGATGCCGGACTTTTTGTCGGTGGTGACGGACTGCCGTTCCATCACCCATTCCAGTGCCGGTTTGCCGTTGACGATGTAGTCATAAGCGGCTACGGGGATGTTTTCCACGGTGATTTTGTCGTTGTAGATGATGCGGGTTTTGTCATCTTTTTTGGCGAATTTCATTTTGCGCACGGTGAAGTCCGCATCGCTGCCGCCGAGAATGGCCTGCGGGGTGAGGGCAAGGTTCAGCTTGCTGGCGAGGGTGACGCCGGTGTGGATGGGCACGGTTTCGTAGTGGAGGTGCAGGGCGGCAAGCTCGCGCCCCGCCCGGCTGAAGGCAGCGAAACCGGCGTAAGTTTTCATGCGCGGGATGCGCGGCAGTTGTTTGCTGAGGTTGTCGGCATAGCGCGCGCGGTATTCTTCGCTGTGCAGCAGGCCGTAGATGTAATAGAAGATGTCTTCTTTGCTGATGGTTTCGGTGTAGGGTGCCTGGAAATGCGCCAGCGCGCCGTCGGTGATGGCGCTGCGGCGGACGAGTTTCTTTTGCGGTGCGCTGCCGCCTGCGGTGAAGAGGTCTTGTTGCGGCGTGTTCATGCGTCTTCCTCCGTCTCGTAGAGGAAGAGGGGGAAGCATTGAGCATCCCCTATCAAATGTAGGTCGGGGATGGTGTCCGTCATCAGAACGGAAAAGCCCTTGCTGCCCGTCACGGTCAGACATATTGCCAAGTTCTCTACGCCGCCCGTCGGTATAATCGTCCGTCCGTCCGTCCGTCCGCTCTGCGATTTCTACGTCTTCTTCCGGTTCAAATAAATCTTTGGGGAAACACTGCCCTTTGGAAATCATCTCCAAATCAGGGATTTGGTCTGTGATTAATGCGGAAAATTCTTTGGTTGCCCCGCGTCCGGTTACGGAAATAACTTGATTACTGACATCAGGACTTGGAAATATTTGCGGTATCTGTCCAACACGATGATTCATCATACGGTCATAATAAACAAACTGTTTGGAAAAGGGTCTATACATACCAATAGTTATTTTGTTTGGACTGAAATGTGCAGTAATTCCTTTTTCAAGTTTAGGAATCAGACTGCTAGACCAACTAATTTTGGTTTCATCTTTTTCAATAAAATCATTTAAATCAGGGGATAATCCGTTATTGAGCGCCATCTGAAAACGATAAGTCTCTTGGTTATAACAATTAATCATTGTCTGCATATTCCTCTCTAGTTTTGAATTAGAGAAGTTATACACCCAAGCATCTCTATTGCTTCCCAAGCCTAACGAATAATTATCAAAAATTGTAACTTCTGCTTTGTCTTTCTTATCCCCCAAGCTGATGTAGTTGTCAAAATTAGGGTCGCGCTGGTTGAGCCAGTCGTTATGTTCGTCAGGGATGATTTCCTGCCAGCCGTGCTGGGCGGTGATGCCGTTGATGCTGCCGAGCTCCGCTATGGTCGCCAGTTTTTCTTCGCGGGTAAGGTAGTCACCGATGTCGTGGTAGTAGATTTGCCCCTGTTTCCCCGCTTGCGGGTTTTTGACGAGGATGGATATGGCGATAGGCGCGCGGCTGCCTGAGCCGAAGATTTTGCCGCCTTCTTTGCGCGAACGTTCGCCGGATGTGCGCTGATTGCCGCGTAGGTGGAAGATGTAGAGGCTGCTGAATTCTTCGGTCAGACACTGACGCAGACCATCGGCGGTGTTGGCTTCTATCCAGCCGGCGTTGGTGACGAAGCCGATGATGCCTTTATCGCCTTTTTCTTTGATGCGGTCGGATGCCCAGCGGATGGCGCGGATGTAGCTGTCCATTAGATTTTTTGTAGAAGTCGCCGTAGATTGTGCGGCATAGGTTTGGCGGATGCGTTCATCCAGGTGCGGATAGGCAATGTTGGCGTTGTTGTCATTCGCGGATTCTTGCCCCGCCGAGTAGGGCGGGTTGCCGATGATGACGCGAATGTCCAGGGCTTTTTGCCGTTTGCGGCGGGCGCTGTTGTCCACCAGCATTTCGTTGAGATAGTCGCCTTTTTCGTACATCTGGAAGGTGTCGGTGAGGCAGATGCCGGTGAAGGGTTCGTATGCCGCCGCTTGGTTTTCGCCGCTTGTCAGGTCGTGGTAGGTGGCTTCGATGTTGATGGCGGCGATGTAGTAGGCGAGTAGGACGATTTCGTTGGCGTGTATTTCGGCGCGGTATTTTTGCGGCAGGCGTCCGCGCGGGATGATGCCGCTTTGCAGCAGGCGGGTGATGAAGGTGCCTGTGCCCGTGAACGGATCAAGGATGTGTACGCCTTCGTCTTGCAGGCTGCTGCTGAATTCGCGGCGCAGGATGTCTTCGACGCTGTGGATGATGAAGTCCACGACTTCGACCGGGGTGTAAACGATGCCGAGGCGTTCGGTCATGCGTGGGAAGGCGTTGCGGAAGAATTTGTCGTAAAGCTCGACGATGATTTTTTGTTTGCCCGCCGCGCTGTTGATGCCTTCGGCGCGCATTTGCACGGATTTGTAGAATTCTTGCAGACGGTCGCGTTCTTTGTGCAGGTTTTTGTCGTGCAGGCGTTCGAGGATGTCCTGCATGGCGAGGCTGACCGGGTTGTGCGCGGCGAAGCTGTAGCCGGCGAAGAGGGCATCGAAGACGGGTTGGGTAATCATGTGCTGCGCGAGCATTTCGATGATGTCGTTGTCGCTGATGTCGCCATTCAGGTCGTCGCGCAGTTCGGCGGCGAAATTGGCGAAGGCGGCTTTTTCGGCGTGGTTGTCGGGGTCGGCCAGAATGGCGTGGATGCGGTCAATGTGGGTATTGGCGATTTTGGCGATGTCGCCCGCCCAGTCTTCCCAGTGGTGGCGGTTGCCGCATTTTTTGACGATTTTGGCGTAGAGGGCACGCTCGATTTCGCCGACTTCGAATGGCAGGTTTTCCTGAACACGTGGCGGCGGGGTTTCGGGGCTACCGATGTCGTAGCTGCCCCGCTTTTCGCGCAGGGTTCTGGCAGTTTTGCCGCCACTTTGGGTTTTGGGCTGGATTTTGTCGGCGATGGCGATGACTTCCATTTTGTGTTCGTCTTTGCCGTTAAATTCCAGTTTGTTGATCATGGCGTCGAAGCGGTCATCGTGGGCACGCAGGGCGTTCAGCACTTGCCAGACGACGCGGTAGTTTTCGTTTTTGTCGAGGGCGTCGGCAGGGTCGAGTCCGGCGGGGATGACGACGGGCAGGATGACGTAGCCCCGTTTTTTGTTTTTGGCGAGACGCATGACGCGGCCAACGGATTGCACCACGTCCACTTGCGAGTTACGCGGGGTGAGAAAGAGCACGGCATCCAGTGCGGGCACGTCCACGCCTTCCGAGAGGCAGCGCACGTTGGAGAGGATGCGGCAGGTATTTTCTGCGGTTTCTTCTTTCAGCCATTGCAGGCGCGCTTCTTTTTTGACGGCATTCATGCCACCGTCCACGTGTCTGGCGTCGCACAGCATGGTGAGTTGCGGTGGCAGGCGCAGTCCGGGGTTATCCCGCTGCCATTCTTCTTTTTCCGCCGTTTGGTAGGCCTCGACGACATCTTTGAAGCTGTCGGCGATGAGGCGCGAGCTGACTTTGTGTTTTTTGCCTTTGTAGTTTTTTTCGATGACCTGGCAGAAGGCGACGGCGCGGCGCATCGGTTCGTACAGTGCACCTTCTTCGCCACTCAAGCCGTATTTGGACAGGGCTTTCCAGCAGCCGACGATTTTGGCGGCATCATCTACTTTGAGTTCGTTGTGACCATCGGCGAGCAGGTCTTGCAGACGGCGGTTGATGTGCGCTTCTTCGATGGCAAGGACGATGACTTTGTAATCAACGAGTAATCCCTGGCTGACGGCGGATGAGAAGTTGAGGGTGTGGAAGGTGTCACCGTAGTGGGTTTTGTCGTCCATGGAATAGAGCACGACGCCCTCGGTTTCTTTGGCCTTGTCGCCATAGATGCGCGGGGTGGCGGTCATGTAAAGGCGTTTTGCACCCCGGATGGTGTCGTTGTCGTGCACTTTGACGAAGGCGGATTCTTCTTGTCCTTCGAAGGTGGCGCCGGTGGTGCGGTGCGCTTCGTCGCAGATGATGAGGTCAAAATCAGGCAGGCCGTATACCACCTGTGCTTGATGAATGACGTCGATGGAATGGTAGGTGGCGTAGGTGACGGTCATGTGCGCGTCGTCATGTCGCCGCTGGGTGGCGTGGTAGAGGCTTTTGGCGCTGGTGGTGGCGGGGTAGGCGAGTTCGCTGCGGGTGATGAAGTCGGCATCGTCTTCTTCTTTTTTGCCGATTTTGCTGTCGGAACAGACGGCGAAGTTGTGCAGCGGCAGTTCGCTATCCTGTGTCCATTCGCGCAGGGTCTGGTTGAGCAGGGCGAGGCTGGGGACGAGGAAGAGGACGCGTTTACCGCATCCGGCGACCTGCTCGGCAATGCGCAGGGCGGTGAAGGTTTTGCCGGTACCGCAGGCCATGATGAGTTTGCCGCGCGTTTCGCCGCGTGCGTAGCCGCGCGCCACGTCGCTCAGCGCTTTTTCCTGGTGTGGGCGCAGGGTTTTCTTGTCTTTGAGTGGCGGTGTTTGCCCGCTTTGGTAATGCGCCCAGTCAATTTGGCTTTCTTCCAGGTCGTTCAGGGTAATGGTACTGACGGCGGTTTGCTGGCCGTGCAGTGCGTCAGCAGCGTTTTTCGACCAGTGGTTGGTGGTGGTAACGATAATGCGGTGGCTGAAATGCGTTTTGCCGGAAGCGGTGAAGAAGCTGTCGATATCTTTTTTTTGCAGGGTGTGATCAGCGGCGTAGTTTTTGCACTGGATGGCGTGATATTCGCCGTCATGGGTGGTGGCGACGAGGTCAATGCCCGCATCGCCGGTGCTGCCCAGATGCAGTTCGTCCAGATGGGCGGCTGCCCATGCGGCGTAGGGTTGTACTTTGCAGTAGAGGTCGCGGTATTGCGGTTCAGTCTGGAAGTAGTCCTGCATCAGGCGCTCAAAGGCGGTTCCCTGGTCGCGGACGGTCGGGCTTTCGGCGCGGAATCGGGCGAGAAGGTCTTGCAAGGGGGTCATGGGATTTTCTTCCGTGGGGTGTTGATTAAGGTTTTGAGTCGTTGTCCGGTCTCTGCCGGTGTCAGGGGGCGTGATTGCATTGCCGCTGCGGGTCTTGTCTTGATGCAGGCATCCCATCCCATGCATTACGTTCTGCGGCGGTGGTGAATGTGCCGCCGTAGCGGCTGGTGAAGGTCTCGTTCATGAATTTGTCCTTTTGTGTGTTGGGGTGTCCGTGAACCCGACATTTATCTCGCTTGGCGGCCTCACGGCGGGCCGCAGCCCGCCTTGCGGCTACTTTTTTATTCCCCCTCGTCCAGCAGGCTGGCGGCGGCGATGACGGCACCGGCTTTGTTGAGAGTTTCCTGCCATTCGCTGTCGGGGTTGGAGTCGTACACGATGCCCGCGCCCGCCTGTGCGTAGAGGCGGCCATTTTTGATGATGGCGGTGCGGATGGCGATTGCCATGTCCATGTTGCCGCCCCATGACCAGTAGCCGACGGCGCCGCCGTACACACCGCGCCGTTCGGGTTCGACTTCGTCGATGATTTCCATCGCGCGGATTTTCGGTGCGCCGCTCAAAGTGCCCGCCGGGAAGGTGGCACGCAACACGTCCATCGGCCCGACGTCGTCGCGCAAGGTGCCTTCGACGTTAGAGACGATGTGCATGACGTGCGAATAGCGCTCGATCACCATTTTTTCGCTGATTTTGACCGTGCCGGTTTTGCAGACGCGGCCAATGTCGTTGCGGCCAAGGTCGATGAGCATGACGTGTTCGGCGATTTCTTTGGCATCTGCCAGTAGTTCTTGTTCGAGTGCTTTGTCTTCTTCCGGGGTTTTGCCGCGTTTGCGTGTGCCGGCGAGCGGGCGCACGGTGACGGTGTCGCCCTGGACGCGGGCGAGGATTTCCGGGGATGAACCGATGATGTGGAAGTCGTCGAGGTCGAGCAGGTACATGTACGGCGAGGGGTTGGTGTGGCGCAGGGCGCGGTAGTAGTCAAGCGGTGCGTGGGTGTAGGCGCAGCTCATGCGCTGTGAGGGCACGACTTGCATGCAGTCGCCCGCTGTGATGTATTCGCGGATTTTGGCGACGTCCGCCTTGAACTGGGCTTCGGGATAGTGGTGGTGGATGGCGGGTGGCCGGGCATGGCGGTTCAGCGCGCGCACTTGTGCCGTGCCGGGGCGGTTGATGGCGGCGACCATGGCATCCAGCCGCGCTTCGGCAGCGGCGAGGCCATCCGGGTCGGCAAGGTCGGCATGGCTGATGAGGTGGACTTCGCCGCGCAGGTTGTCGAGCACGGCGACGTCGAGGCTTTGCATGTAGAGGATGTCCGGCACGCCAAGCGGGTCGTTCTGCGGGCGCTTGGCGAGGCGTTTTTCGATGTAGCCGATGCTGTCGTAGGCCATGTAGCCAACAAGGCCGCCGCTGAACGGCAGGTCAACGGGCAGCGGTGCGGGGCGGATGGTGGCGTGGTAGTCGGCGAGCCAGGCGAGCGGGTCGGCGAGCTCGCGTTCTTCGATGACGGCACCGTCGCGGCGGATGGTGAGGTGGTGGTCGCGGATGGTGGCGACTTCGCGCGCGGGCAGGCCGATCATGCTGTAACGCGCCCAGCGTTCGCCGCCTTCGACGGATTCGAGCAGGTAGGTGTAGGGCGCGCCCGCAAGGCGGTTGTAGAGGGCGACGGGGGTGAGCAGGTCAGCGAGGATGGTGCGGACGACGGGCTGATGGGTGTAGTTCATGCGGTTTGTCCTTTGGCGATTTCCTGGCGCATGGTGTTGATGACGGCGGCGTAGTCGGCCACGTTGAAGATGGCTGATCCCGCCACGAACATGTCCGCGCCCGCTGCAGCGATTTCGGCGATGTTGTCGGTTTTGACGCCGCCATCGACTTCGAGGCGGATGTCGCGGCCGCTTGCGTCGATAAGGCGGCGCACGGCGCGCAGTTTGGCAAGGGCGGAGGGCAGGAAGCTCTGCCCGCCAAAGCCGGGGTTGACGGACATGATGAGGATGAGGTCGAGTTTGTCCATGATGTATTCGAGGCAGGTGAGCGGGGTGGCGGGGTTGAAGACGAGTCCCGCTTTCAGGCCGTGGTCCTTGATTTGTTGCAGGCTGCGGTCAATGTGGATGGTCGCTTC
The DNA here is from genome assembly GCA_963523555.1 of uncultured Cardiobacterium sp. Classification (GTDB taxonomy): domain Bacteria; phylum Pseudomonadota; class Gammaproteobacteria; order Cardiobacteriales; family Cardiobacteriaceae; genus Cardiobacterium. Next base: position 2,401 of record CAURDG010000035.1, on the reverse strand, counting down.
GGGATGGAAGCTGATGTAGTCCGCGCCCGCTTTGGCGAAGGGTTCGATGAGGCTGTCCACCGGGCTGGTCATGAGGTGCACGTCGATCGGTGCGGTGATGCCGTAATCGCGCAGGGCTTTGCAGATGGGCGCGCCGAAGCTGAGGTTGGGGACGAAGTGGTTATCCATCACGTCGAAGTGGATGACGTCCGCTCCAGCGGCGAGAACGGCGGCCACGTCGTCGCCGAGGCGGGCGAAATCGGCGGAGAGGATGGAGGGAGCAATGAGGGCTGGGCGCATGATGTTTGTTCCTGTGTTATGTACAATGCCGCGCCATTCTACTAAGCAATTTCAGGTTTTTCCCGTGCACGACTTGCCCCGCCACGACGGCGTTTTCCCCGATGTTGATGCCCTCAGCCGCTGGCTGGCGCAGCAGTCCGCCCCCGCCTGCGCGCGCGGCGGTGGCTGGCTTGCCCTCTGTTATCCGCTGGACGGTACCCCCGCGCTGCATCAGGGGTTGTTGCAGGCGGTAACGCTCTGCGCGGCGGAAATCGGCGACTTGCGCCTGCGTCGCGACGGCGTGCTTTTCCGCGACGATGCGCCGCTGGGACAGGTCGTCGTTAACGTCAGTCCGCATGGCGACGGTTCGCTGGCGCGGATCACCGTTCCCGATCTGGACGGGCTGGAAAGCGCGCTGTTATCCCGCTTGGCCGACTGGAACTTGCGTCCCTACCTGCCCGTTATCAACCGCTGGCGCGAGTTTGCCCTTGATGGCGACATCGACCAGAAGGGCCGCGCCGTGCGCATCATGAACGGCAAACTTATCTTCGAGGATTGACCGTGTATCTCCTGATCGACGCGGGCAATTCCCGCATCAAATGGCTCTACGGCAGCAGCGTGCCGGGCATCGTCGAAGCGGCGTCCTACCGCGAAGACTGGCGCACCAAACTGTGGCGCGCCTGGCACCTCCTGCCCGAACCGAAACGCATCGCCATGAGCAGCGTCAAAAACGACGATATCGTTGATGACGTCGCTACCATCGCCGACGACCTGTGGCGCAAACCGGTGCACGTCTTCACCGCGCAAAAAGAAACCAACCACACCCTCACCGTTGCCTACGAAGACGCCACCCTGCTCGGCAGCGACCGCTACCTTGCCATGCTCGGCGCACGCGGGCTCACCCACGAGCCGCTCTGCGTCGTCGGCTGCGGCACTGCCATCACCCTCGATGTCGTTGACCGCGACGGCCAGCACCTCGGCGGCCTTATCCTGCCCGGCATACGGCTGGCCGAAAACGCCCTGCTGCAACACACACAAAAACTCAAACCCATGCGCTGGACACCCAACCCGCTCGGCAACGACACCGCTTCCTGCATCGGCGCAGGCATCCACCACGCCCTGCCGGCGGGCATCAACGGCATCATGGACGAACTCGAAACCGCAACAGGCCACTACTACCACCGCTTCGCCTTCGGCGGCGACGCACAAATCCTTTTCGGCAACCGTCCGGACTATCGCATCGAGCCCGACCTTATGTTTCGCGGCATGATCGACCGTCTGGCCGCCGAAAATACCGACTAACCCACACAACAGAGGCAAACAATATGGAATGGCAAAACAATCGTCGCAGTAGCAACGTCGAAGACCGACGCGGCGGAGGCGCACTCGTCGGCGGCGGCATCGGCCTCGGCGGACTCCTCATCGTCCTAATCGGCTGGGCATTCGGCATCGATCCCGGCACCATGCTCGGCTTCGTCGAAGGCAGTGGTATCGGCCAAAGCCAGAGCAGCACCGGCAGCGGCAAAGACGACGAAGCCAAACGCTTCCTCGGCGCCGTCCTCGCTTCCACCGAAGACGTCTGGCAACCCATCTTCCGCCAGTACGGCAAATCCTACCGCGAGCCGACCCTCGTCCTCTTTGAGGGACAGGTGCAATCCGCCTGCGGCATCAGCAGCAGCGCCACCGGCCCCTTCTACTGCTCCGCCGACCAAAAACTCTACATCGATCCCGCCTTCTATCGCGAAATGCAAAAAATGGGCGCCAGCGGCGAATTTGCCTTCGCCTACGTCGTCGCGCACGAAGTCGGCCACCACGTGCAAAACCTGCTCGGCACCCTCGGCCAGGCGCACACACAAATGCGCCGCAGCAACAAAGCCACTGCCAACCAAATCTCCGTGCGCATCGAACTGCAAGCGGACTGCTACGCCGGCATCTGGGGCAACAAACTCGAAAAATACAGCAACATTCGCATCAACGAAAAAGACATCAGAAACGGCCTGAAAGCCGCCGAAGCCGTCGGCGACGATACCCTGATGCAGCGCGCCGGACAGCGGGTCAACCCCGCCAACTTCACCCACGGCAGCTCCGCCGACCGCATGAAATGGCTCAACACCGGCCTGCAATACGGCGAAATCAGCCGCTG
>CAURDG010000034.1:0-10426 GCA_963523555.1 uncultured Cardiobacterium sp. | reverse complement strand
CCAAGCGGCGTAAATGCTGGGCCCGCCAAGCGGCGTCAATGCTGGGTCCATCAAGCGGCGTTATCACTAGGCCCGTCAAGCGGCACACCCGTGTGTTTCAACACATAAGCACAGCTTATGCGCATTATGCTCAATGATAATTGTTGTTTTGTGAATTAGTGTGGCAAACTCACCTCTGAATCCATAACAGGAGCTCATCATGGCCAAAGAAATTGAACGCAAGTTTTTGGTAATCGGCGACGACTGGCGGCAACTTGCCAAGGGAACCCATTACCGCCAAGGGTATCTCAACAGCGCCAAGGAGCGGACGGTGCGCATCCGCACGATTGACGACAAGGCCTATCTCACGGTGAAAGGTCCGACCGTCGGTGTTACCCGTCAGGAATATGAATATGAAATCCCGCATGCCGATTGTGTGCAAATGCTGGAGAATCTCGCCGAGAAACCGATTATTGAAAAGGCGCGCTATAAGATTCCTTTCGCCGGTTTGACGTGGGAGATTGATGAATTTTTTGGCGTTAATGCCGGTTTGATTGTCGCCGAAGTGGAACTCGCCAGCGAATCGCAGACTTTTGAGAAACCCGCCTGGGTGGGTGAAGAGATTTCATCTGATCCGCGCTATTTCAATTCCAATCTGGTAAAAAACCCTTATACAACCTGGGATAAATAGAGAGGCCGCCATGAATACGTATGCCAAGAATGTCGCCACTTCTGCCGCTGATGCCGCGAAGATTACCCCGCGCGCCGAATTCCGCGTATTCGGCAAGGATATTATCCACGGTGTGCAACAGCATATGTGGGACGCGAAAGCGACGCTGTATGCCGCCCGCCGTATGCCCGCCGAGATTTATTTTCTCTCGGCAAAAACGGATGCCGCCAACGTCAAGGTGCGCGACAGTCTGCTCGATATCAAGCTGAAGGTCGGCGAAACGCCGGAAGGTTTTGAAATCTTCCAGCCGCGCGGCAAATTCCAGTTCCCGGTGAGCCAGGCGGATTTGCAGACGATTCTCGGTTTCCTGCAAGTCGATATTGCCCTTGATAAGGCGCAATATGAATTGGCGGAATTTGTGGCAATGGCCAAAGCGCATCCTGATTTATGCACGGTATCGGTAGAAAAGATGCGTTATGGTTTCAGTGTGGACGGCATCATCTGCGAATATGCGCAGGTATGGTTCAACGGCGCCCTGATGGAAACGGCTTGCTGTGAAAGCGAGGATTATGCAGGGATTAAAGCCGCCGCCGAAAAACTGGGCATTGCCCAACTCGACAATATCAATTATCTGAAAGCCGGAAAGCAGGTCGTCGGTATGGCGTAATGCTCTTGCGCCGCTTACTGACCAGCGGCGTATAACTGCAATGGGATACATAAGGAGTCGATAATGGCCGATATAGACAAAACCGCATTCGACCCGCTCGATATGCGCAATTATTCGTTGGAGAAATTCAAGGAAATTAAAGCCGGGCCAATCATGCAGCGCCTGAAACTGATCGGCGTGCCGCTCGCCGTGCTGCTCTTCCTGATGTTCCAGTTGCGCTGGTGCGGCACCATTGAGCTGTTTGAAACGCAGACGAAGGTGCCGCCCGCCCATTGTTACAGTGCGATGGGCATTTTCCTCGCTTCGCTCGTCCTCTGGCTGACCGAGGCCATCCCCAATTACCTCACTTCCTTGCTGGTCATCGTCGTTGTCATCCTCACCGGGGTGATGAAGATGCGCCCCGCCTTCGCCATGCTCGGTGAACCAGTGATGATCCTGAATATCGCCAGCTTCATCCTTGCCAGCGCCCTGGTGACGACGGGACTCGCCAAGCGGATTTCGCTCATCCTCGTGCTGCGAACCAAGGAACGGCTGACCATGCTCTTCCTCTGCTTCGTCGCGCTGAACCTGATTTTCGGCGCCTTCATCAGCGCCACTTCGGCGAAAACCGCGCTGCTGCTGCCGCTCTTCATGGTGATTTCCGCCATTTATGGCGCGACCGGTGGCACCTCGCGCAACCACGTCGGGCGCAACATGGTGCTGCTCAACCTGCTCGCCAACAACGTCTCCGCCAGCGCCTTCCTCACCGGCTCTGCTGCCAACCTCCTCGCCGTCGCCATGCTGGAAAAAGCCGGTGCACTCGTCACCTACCAGGACTGGTTCCTCGCCCTCTTCCCGCTCGCCGTGGTGCAATGCCTGGTCGCCTGGTGGACGGGTACGCGCTTCATCTTCCCGATCAAGGAAGCGGACAGCCGCCCGAAACTCGCTGGCGGCATGGAGCGGCTGCGCGCGGAATACGACAAACTCGGCAAGATTCAGGTGAAGGAAATCAAGGCCGGCGTCGTCTTCCTTGTCGTGCTGGCCTTGTGGTGCACCGGCAAATGGACGGGCATCAAGGCCGAAGTCGTCGCGCTTGCTGGTGCCTGCGCCGTGCTCATGCCGTCGTTCTCCAACCTGCCCGCCATCGGCGTGATGAAATGGAACGACGCCGACATCCCCTGGCACATGATGATGTTCAGCTTCGGTGCTTACGTGCTGGGCGGCATGATGGATCAGACCGATATCGTCGGCCTCTACGTCCACCGCGCCTTCGACCACTGGAACATCGACCCGCAGGGTGCGGGCAAAGTGCTGGTCTTCGCCGTCCTCAGCGCCGTTTTCGGCTTCACCACCCTCATCAGCGAAAGCAAAACCGCGCGCACCATCATCCTCTTCCCGATCATCATCGCCATCGCCCAGCGCTACCACTGGGATCTGGTCGGCTTCTGCCTGCCGATGGGCTTCATGATTAACCAGGTCTACGTGCTCTACTTCAACTCCAAACCTGCCAACATCAGCTACCTCACCGACCAGTACTCCACCGGCGATTCCTTCAAATACGGCATCATCCAGCTCATCCTTATCTGGATTATCCTCATCCTGTGGACGCACTACGTCATGCCGCTCATGGGCTTTAACAGCCGCTTGTGGTAAAGCATCCCCCTCTTTTACAGAGGGGGTAAAACAGGGATAGGGCATGATCAAAGAATCCGTCAAGGCGCATGGCAAACACCAGCTTGAAATCAAGCAGAAAGTCCTCTTCGACCGCCACGCCAAAGAAATCCGCTACCGCATCGATACCTGGTTCTTCCTGCCCTCCGCCCTGCAAATCAATCCCGACTTCTATACCACCGGCGACTTCCGCCGCAGCCTGAAAAACTACGTCCGCCTGCGCCCGCCGACCGAAAAAATCGCCCACCTCAGCGAAGCGGGCGGCGCACTTGAGATCCTCGCCGCCTGGCTCGCCGCCCACCGCGACGACCCGGCGCTGACGCTAGACGATTACGAAAACACCCTGAAACGCTACGCGCTCACCTATAAACGCGCACTGCGCCTCGCCGTCAAACTCATCGAAAAAAACCCGCAGAAAAAAAACACAGAAACCGTCAGCGCCACCCTCGCTGCCGTCCGTGCCGCACTCGCTGCCTACCGCGCCTTGGCACCACTCGCCGCAGCGGCAGAGGCGCGTCTCTCTTCCGCCGCCTTCCATTACTGCGACGAATACACTACGCTGATGACCGTGCAATACCTGCGCCGCCTCGCCACCCCTGCCGATGTGCCCGCGCGCGCCGCCATCCGTACCCTGTGGCGGGAAGAAACCGCCTACTGCCGCGCGCACTATCCGGCGAGCATGCCGAATGCCACCGGCAAAAACGAAGAAGTGCTCTACCGCTGGAGCGCCCTGAAAAAATACATCAACCGCTACCTCTACCTCGACGTGCGCCGCAAAAAAGGCAACCCGCTGCTCATGCACACCGTCTATGCGGTGGCGGCGGCGATCGCCATGATATTTGCCACCTTCGTCGCCTTCTTCTGGCAGGGCAAATACGGCGCACTCAGCAGCAACCTCTTCATGGCCGTCGTCATCGCCTACATCTTCAAAGACCGCATGAAAGACATCGGCCGCGAACAACTGCTGCGCCTCTTCCGCAAATGGATTCCCGACCGCCGCCTACTCATCTACCGCGACGAAAAAACCATCGTCGGCGACTGCCGCGAAAACTACCGCTTCGTCGAACACGAACTGCTACCGCCGGACATCGCCGCCCTGCGTGAGCGGGGGCACTGGCTGCAACTGCTGAACGACCAGCGCGACGAAGACATCCTCCTCTACAAAAAAGACGTGACCCTGCACAACCGCCCGGCACTGTTCGAGCGCACCCAGTACTCCATCGTGGACATCACCCGCTTCAACATCGCCGACTTCCTGAAACAAATCGACAACCTCTTCGAGCCGCTGCCACTGCCCGAAGACGAAAACGGCGACAGCCGGGGCGAACGCATCTACCACATCTACATGATCCGGCACATCGACTATGCCGGGCAGCAAGCGAGCGAGCTGGTGCGCCTGGTGGTGAACGCCGCCGGCATCAAGCGCCTGGAAATGATCCAGCCGCTGCAATTTGTCGCCGAAGCCGGGGATAAACATGGAAACGGCACAGATGAACTGCGCAGTTAAGCCGCCAAGCGGGATAAATGCTGGGTTCCCGGGCAGCCGTCAAGCGGGATAAATGCTGGGTTCTTGGGCGGCCGCCAAGCGGGATAAATGCTAGGTTCCTTGGGCGGCCGCCAAGCGGGATAAATACGGGGTTTATGGGAAGGGCAGGGCGTCAAGCGGGATAAATGCTGGGCTCCTGGGTGGCCGCCAAGCGGGATAAATGCTGGGCTCCTGGGTGGGCGCCAAGCGGGATAAATACGGGGTTTATGGGAAGGGCAGGGCGTCAAGCGGGATAAATGCTGGGTTCCTGGGTGGCCGCTACATGAATTTTATTGATGCTACCCCTTGCCGCAGTGGGCAAGGGACGGTTTGTGGTGGTTTATTCTTCGATGACGATACGCGCGTTCAGCGGTTGTACCGGGCGGTTATTCGCCTGGCCGATCATGGCTTCCATCGCTTTGAATTGGGCTTCGCTTGCTTCAACTGGGGTCTTGAAGACAATCCAGTTCACCCCTTCGCTGCATGGCGGCGTGGTGAGCGAGCCATTCAGGCGGAAGTGGTTTTGATCTTTGGGGAAGAGGGCGGCGATGTCGAGTTTGTCGGCAAGCGCGGTTTTTTCGCCCGCTTTGAGCGGTTTGGCAAGAAGCGGGGCAAGGGCAGCGTTTTCTGCGCCTTTTTCGAACATGACGCCGATAACGGCGAGTTCACCACGCTCATTCTGATGGACGAAGTGCGCTTCCATCGGGAAGTATTTGCTGAGGAAGGTGTGTTCGCTCGGCGTGTGGAAGTGGAATTGCTTCAGGGTAAATGCTTCGCCACCCAGTTTCAGGGTTTTGACGGCGTCACTGGGGGTAGCCTGGATGGTGTGGCCGTTGTTTTCCACGGTGTAGGCGAGCGGCGGAAAAGTTGCTTCCACGCTGTTGTCACTTTTGGCGTTAGCCGAGGAAAGATCAACCGGGGACTGATTTTTGCCCAGTTTGCAGGTGACGAATGCCGGGCTGAGTTCGCCCCAGTGAGTGGGGTCGTCCTTGCCGGTGTAGGACCAGTGGGGCTGCCCTTCGCCAGCGAAGGCAGAGAGGGATACGGCGCAGAGCGCAGCGAGCGCGGTGTGTCGCAGTTGCATGATGAAACCTCATGGTTGTCGTGAGTTTGACCCCCGCGCGGTTTTTGAACCACTTGGGGGAAGCCTTATCCACCTGTAAAAACGGCCTGGCCGGCGGGTGCGCAGTCAGACCGTTTGTGGGTGGATAATTGGGCGGGGATTATGCCGTTTGTAACATTATTTATCAACGGCTATTCACGTTTTTCCCCGTCGATTCACAGTGCAATACAGCCGCCCCACACCTAGGCGGACAGTAATTTTCTCGCCCGGCTGCACGGCATCGCTGCGGCTTACCACTTTGCCCGCACTGTCGTAGGTGACGGCGTAGCCGCGTTCGAGGATGTTAAGCGGGCTCAAATTGTGCACGGTTTGCATCAGGTGGTGCAGGCGGTTTTGTTCCTGCCGCTGGCGGAAGATGACGGCGCGGCGCATCCGCGCGTCGAGTTCATCCAGACGCTGACGGATGCGCTCGAAGTAGCGCGCGGGTTGCTGCTGGTTGATGCGGTGGTCGAGGTGGTCAAGCCGCATCCGCGCCCGTTCCATCTGCCGGGTGACGGCGCGGTGCAGTTGTTCACCCAAGCGGTGCAGGCGTTGCGCTTCGCCGCTCAAGTCAGGGCAACTTTGCTCGGCAGCGGCGGTCGGCGTCGGCGCGCGCAGGTCGGCAGCAAGGTCAGCGAGAGTCACATCCGTTTCGTGTCCCACGCCACTGATGATGGGGATTCGGCTGGCAGCGATAGCGCGGACGAGGTTAGGGTCGTTATACGCCCATAAATCTTCGGCGCTGCCGCCGCCCCTGATGAGTAGCAGCGTGTCGCATTCGGCGCGGCGGTTGGCCGTGTGCAGGCGGCGGATGAGCTGCGGCGGCGCTTTTGCCCCCTGCACCAGCGATGGATAGAGGATGACTGATACCAGCGGGTTGCGGCGGCGCAGGGTAGTAATCGCATCATGCACCGCTGCGCCGCTCAGGCTGGTGATGATGCCGATTTGCCGGGGATGACGCGGGATGGGGCGCTTGTTCGCCGCCAGGAAGCAGCCCTCCGCTGTGAGCATTTCCCGCCGCCGCTGCAATTCCGCTTCCATCGCGCCGACGCCCGCCGCCTCAATCTGGTCGAGGATGAGCTGGTAACCACCGCGCGGTTCGTAGAGCGTTGCCCGCCCGTGTACGCGCACGGCAATGCCGTTGGCGAGATTGCGCGCCGGCAGGCGCAGGCCGAAAGTGCTGCCGCGAAAGAGGGCGCAGGCAACCTGGGCATCGCTGTCTTTCAGGGAAAAATAGATGTGCCCGGACGCGGGGCGGCTGAGGTTGGAAATCTCGCCTTCCACCCAAAGATCGCGGAAATCACCTTCGAGCAAGCGGCGCACATGGGCGTTGAGCTGGCTGACGGTGTAAGTGAGGCTCATGCGGCGGCGATAAAGAGGGCGATGATGCAGAGCAGGTTGACGCCGAAGAGCGCCGAACGGGCGAGCGACTTGTCGTGGATATAGCAGAGGACGAAGGCGATGCGGCTGGCGACAAAGAGCAGCGCCCAGAAGTTGATGACGCCTTGCGCCGCCCCGCCTGTTGCGTGCGCGATGATGACGGCGGCAGCAAACGGCGGGAAGATTTCATAGCTGTTACGCTGCGCCGCATCCGCCCGCGCCGCTTTCCCGCTCAAATTGGCAAGAAAGGCGCGCGGCTCGTGGTTATCGGCCATTGTGAAGCCGCCGAGGCGCTTGGCATAAGCGGCGCAGAGGATGGGCAGGAAAATGGTGATGAAAATGCACCAGTAAGCGAGAGTCATGGGAGCTCCTTTGTCTAACGGATAATGGGGCGGGGATTGTACCGTCAGACGAATTATATGGTTGCCCATTTGACGGACGGTACGAGTCCAGCATTTGTCCCGCTTGGCGCTCGTAGCCCAGTGTTTGTTCCGCTTTGTACGGTAAGGCTGGCAGTTGTTGTGGAATAATGTGAAATCATCGCGTATGCGCGTTAAGATACCTCCCCTCAACCCCAGGAGTCCCCATGAAAGCTGTTTTCCTTGACCGCAACACCTTCTCACCGACCATTGAACTGCCTGCCCCCACCGGTGTGACGGACTGGCAAGTCCATGACGCCACCGTAAATGACACGGCAACAGTCGTCTCCCGCCTGCAAGGCGCACAAATCGCTATCACCAATAAGGTGTTGATGACGCGTGAAATCCTCGCACAGCTGCCCGACTTGCGCCTCATCCAGGTCGCCGCGACAGGCATCAACAATATTGACGCAGAAGCCTGCAAGACGCATGGCGTCAAACTCTACAACGTTGCCGGTTATTCAACCACGACCGTCCCCGAACATACCTTTGCCATGATGCTGGCAGCGATGCGTGGCCTCTTGCCCTACCATCAGGCCGTGGTGGATGGAAGCTGGCAGCAGGATGGCCGTTTCTGCCTGAACGAACTGCCCATCCTCGACCTGCGCGGCAAGACACTCGGTATTGTCGGCATCGGCAATATCGGCAAACGCGTGACGGAAATCGCGCGCGTCTTCGGGATGAACGTCCTCTGGGCAGAACGCCGCCACGCCACGCCGCGCTCACCGCAATACACGCCGTTTGACGAAGTTTTTGCCGCCTCCGACATTATCTCCCTGCATTGTCCGCTCAATGATGCCTCCCACCACCTGCTAAATGCCGAAACGCTCGCGCTATGCGCGCGCACCCCGCTTATCCTCAACATGGCGCGCGGCCCTGTTGCCGATGCTGCCGCTGTGGTCGAAGCCTTGAACAGCGGAAAAATCCTCGGCTATGCCAGCGACGTTTTTGCCGAAGAACCGCCGCCTGCCGATGATCCGCTGCTCAGCCTGCGCGGGCATCCACGCGTTATCTACACCCCACACAACGCTTGGGCCAGCGTTGGCGCACAGCAGGAACTGTGGCGCATCCTCATGCAGCAGGTGAGCGACTTCATTCAGAACGCCTAGAACATTGCGGAAAAATGAAAAAATAGAAACCTAATCTGCTATCATGCGCGCGCATTACAAATGAGGAATCCCCAAATGCGCCCAAGGATAGCCGCCTGGCTGGCGGCTCTGACCATCAGCCTCGGTGTTGCGCATGCCGAAGATTACGAACTTGACGCCCCGGTTGTAACCGCGCGCCTGTACAGCAGTGAAGCAGAACTGGTGCGCGAGGCTAAAGTCCGCGTAAAAAACGGTGCACACCGCATCATCGTCTCCCCCCTACTCAGCGATAACATCGCCGATGTGTCGCTGGATATCGAGGGTGCCCGCCTGACCGGGCAAGGTATGCGCCCCCTGCCCACCTCGGATAGTGATGACCCCCTGCAAAAACAGGCTGACGCAGCCGAACAGGCTCTCACCATTACCCGCCAGACCATTGAAGATAATCGCGATATGAGCCGCGCCCTCATTCAGCGTCTGCAAAACCAAAACAGCACTGTTGATAAAGTCCAGCGTCAGCTTGACGCCCTGGCACGCAGCCGCGAGCGACTGCTAAAAACCGAGCGCGAACAGCAGGACGAACTGAAAAAACTGCAAGAGCAGCTCATCTGGCAGAACAAAGGTCGCGATAGCCGTCAATATGCCGGCATCTTTGACATCTATAGCGACCGTATCGGCGAAGTAACCCTGACCTTGCGCGAGCACACCAAAAAAGCCTACTGGCAGCCATACAGCGAATTCAGCCTCAATTCTGACACTGGTGACCTCGACATCCGCGCCTACGCGCAAGTCGTGCAACAAAGTGGGCTGGACTGGGAAGACGTGAACATTGCCCTGTCTTTCGCACCACCGGATTACCGCGAACAGCCTGCACTGCAAAGTACCACCGTTGCCATAGCTGACCGCAGTGTGCGTTCCCTTGTCGGCGACAACCTGCCCTTTTCCGCGAATGCCAAGCTGCTTACCCCTTCGCCTGCAAATGCACCCAAAGAGCAGGTAGGGGAGAAAGTGCCAGGCGATGTCACCATTTCCGGCGTTGATTTCGCGGTCAATATCCCTGGCAAACACAAACTCGCGAGCTCGCGTGACCGTTACCAGCTCACCTACTGGCAGAACCGTAGCCACGCCAAACTTTACAGCGCTGCCTATGCCTGGGTCGGCAGCAAAGCGCTGCTTGTTGCCGAATGGCAGCAGCCAGGCGGTCACGGTTTCTATCCCGGCAACGCCAGCTACTTCCGCGATGGCAACCGCATTGGCAATCAGCGCCTTGACCGCACCATGGCTGCAGACAGTCGGCAAATCATGAGCTTCGGCGAAGACCCGCATATCGACGTGACATACAGTGTGCCGCCGGGTCATGTCGGTAACGGTCTCATCCTGCGTGACCGCCTCGAACGCCGACAAACCATTACCTTGAGCAACCACAGCAAAAATACGCGCAACGTCCGTCTTTACGCCCGTCTGCCCATTGCCACCCAGCCCGATGTCAGTGTAGAAGCCAAACTCTCGCCGAAACCGGATGTTGAAAACGTCGATAACGTCAAAGGCATCATCCTTTGGGAAAAACAGCTTGCGCGTGGCGATAGCCTGCGCGTGGAAAACAACTACGATATCCGCTATCCCGAAGGAAAAAGACTTATCGGCATTGAATAAAAATTGCGTCGGCAATTTTTATAGCCAACGCTTACTTCACTTACCCATACAAAGGAGCGAAAAGGTTTTGAACTTTTATAAAGCCTTGCAGCATAAGGGCTACAGCGATTTTTAACACCTATTTTGTCCATTACACCCAAGATCAACAGGGACTTGTCAAAGCAAACGTTCCCTCGTTTATCTAATAAAAAAACCACCGTAAACCGGTGGTTTTTTATAACCAATTCAATCCCTTGGTAGCGTGATTTTCACCGCATCTTCATTCCTGCGGTAAAACACCGCGACGTGGCCGA
>CAURDG010000033.1:0-10753 GCA_963523555.1 uncultured Cardiobacterium sp. | reverse complement strand
TGTCGCCTTGCACGGCGCTGATACCCGCTTGCAGGGTTTGCAGCATCGCGCCGTAAGATTCTTGGCGTACGCCCTGCGGCAGGATGGTGGCTTCGATGGCTACGCCTCTCACGGCATCGCCTGCGGGGTGTTCGCTTGGTGCCAGGCTGATGCTGGCGGCCTGTTCGTCTGCGCTGTCCGCCGTTATCTCGCTTGGCGTGAGTTGAATGCCGGCGCCGTGGGCAGCGGTGAAGTCCGCTGTTGTCTCGCTTGACGCGGCAGCGGCTTGTTGTTGCGCCATTTTTTCGGCGACACGGTTCAGGACGGCTTCAACGGCAGCGCTGTCGGTTTCGGTTTTGCCACCGAGTGCGGCGATGATGCGTTGCGCCACAGCATCACGGGTGGCTTCGTCTTGCAGACTTTGTTCCTGCCAGTGGGCGCTGATGCTGGCAGCGAGAGCGTCTTGCGCTTCATCACTCTGCGCATTGCTGATGTTGCTGCGCAGGGTATCCAGCATATTGTGGTAATCGTCGGGACGGATGCCCGTCGGGATTTCCCGCGCCTTCTCGGCGGCGCGGTTCAGGACGGCTTCGACCAGGGCGCTATTTTCCTGGCCGTTACCGCCGAGGACGGCAGCCATTTGTTCAGCGACGGCGGCACGGATGGCGCTGTCTTGCAAGCTGTTCTGGTTCTGCCACTGATTGCCGATGGCGGTAGCCAGCATTTCCTGTACGTCGGCGCTGGAGGCGTTACTGAGACCGGCGCGCAGGGTTTCCATCATGATGCCGTAGGAATCCTGACGCACCCCTTCCGGCAGCACACTCGGCACACGGTGCGGCACGGTTTCCAGCATGGCATCGAGCACAGCTTCGTCGGCCACGCCTTCTTCCAGCAGCGAGGCTTTCAGCTGACTGATGATGGCATCACGTGTCTCGCCTTCAGTATCGATGCCCTGTTGCAGCCACTGGCGGCTGATGGTATCGGACAATACCGCCTGCATATCTTCGTCCGCTCCGGCGGCGAGGCCACGACGCAGGGTGGTGAGCATACGGTCATAGGCTTCTTGCGAGATCCCCGACGGCGCGACGTGCACCGGCGCCCCGGCCATCTGCGGTACGAGACCAGGCTGCACGGGGACGGAAGCGTTACCGGCCGCATTCGCCTGGGCAAGGATATCCGAGACCCATTGCGCCTGCCCGACACTGTCACCCTTGAAGGATTCAATCAGGCTTTGCGTCATGGCGGCACGCATGGCCGGGTCATCCATCATGCTTTGCTGCCACTGGCGGCGGATAGTTTCGGCCAGCGCTGCCTGCATATCGGCATCCGGCTCACCCATACGCAGACCGCGTTGCAGGGTGCGCAGGGCTTTATCGTAACTTTCGCTGCCGCTGACATCGGCGGCTTTTATTTCCTCTGCCGGAGTAGCGGAGGTTATGTCGCTTGTCGCATGGCTATCGCTCAGGGCGAAATCCATAGCGACGGTGTCGTCGTGCTGTGCTGCGTGATGAACAGAGGTAGCAACGGTCTGCCCTGCTGCATGGTTTGCGTCGTCTTCGACGAAGGCGAAATCTATGCCGCCATGCTCACCATCGGCAGCAGTATCGTGGCTGGCGGTTGCGGTGTGTGCTGCTGCATGGCTGGCGTCGTCTTCAACGAAGGCGAAATCTATGCCGCCATGCTCACCGTCAGCGGCAGTATCGTGGCTGGCGGTTGCGGTGTGTGCTGCTGCGTGGCTGGCGTCGTCTTCGACGAAGGCGAAATCCACGCTACTGTGCTTACTGTCGGCAGCGGCATCGTGTCGGGCGGTTGCGGTGTGTGCTGCTGCATGATTGGCATCGTCTTCGACGAAGGCGAAATCCACGCTACTGTGCTTACTGTCGGCAGCGGCATCGTGGCTGGTCGCCGCAGTACGTTCATCGGCGGGGGCGAAATCGATACCCGCATCGTCATGGCGTGTTGCTGTGGCACTGGCAGTTTCGTCAGGCGCAACGCGTTCTTTTTCAACGCTGAAATCGTCTTCTGCCAGGGTGATGGTTGGTGGTTCGTCGCTGGTCGGGGTATCGAGGGCAATATCATCAAAGGCAGCCCAGTCGTCTGCAGTCTCGCTTGCCGGGGTAGTCGTAACCGCTACCGCGTTTACCGGTTCGCCGCTTGGGACGTCGCCGCCGTCAGACAAGCGCAGTTTGCGGGACAGGGCGTCCAGCGCATCCTGTTCGCTCTGCGGCGCATCGAGCAGGGACAGGCGGACACGCTCGGCCACCAGCGCCTGCTGCAACAACGCTCCTTTGTGTTCAACAAATTCTTCGCCCTGATGCAGGACGTTGAGCAGGGAAATGGCGTCGCCAACAGTGTCGCGCACCAGTGAGTTTGCCGGGTAATCTTTTTCGATAACGCGGTTAAGCAGTTGTTCGTGCTGCCAGGCAAATTCGCCCAGCGATTCGTAACCCACCGTGCGCCCCGAACCTTTCAGGGTGTGGAAAGCGCGGCGGATATCGCCGGTCAGGCGCGCATCATCCGAGGCTTCGCGCCATTGCGGATAAACGTCGTTCATGGTCGCGACGATTTCTGCCAGTTCTTCGTTAAAGAATTCACGGATTTCTTCATCCATGACGGCATCAGCATGGCTGCCAACGAAGGAGACTTTCTCGGCTGGCACATCCATCGTCTGCAAATCGTCCAGCGACTTGCTGGCAAAATAGGCGACCGCCGGTAGGGCACCGCTTGCAGCAACGGCAGCCTGCTGTCCACTGCCGGATGCGCTGGTTGCCTCGCTTGGCGCAGTTTCTGCGACAGGTGCTACTGTTGTCTCGCTTGGTGCAGTTACAATTTCTGCGACAGGTGCTGCCGTTGTTATCTCGCTCGGCGAAGTTTCTGTCGCAGCTGCTGCCGTTGCTTCGCTTGGGGCACTTTCTACCTTCGCGGTCGCTGTTACCCCGCTTGGCGGGATTTCCGCCGCCGCAGTCGCTGTTGCCTCGCTTGGGGCTGTTTCTACCGTCGCGGTTACTGTTGCCCTGCTTGCCGGGATTTCTGCCGCAGGTGTAGCAGCCGTTTCCGTACCATCCGCCTGTTCTGCCGCACCCTGTCCGGCAAGCGGCGCATTGATACCGACACCGGCGGCGTTTTGATTGACGGGAATAGCAGCGGCACTGTCACTATGTTCCAGTTGTGCCAGGCTGGCAGCAGCGGTAGCCGGTGCTCCGGAACCCGCGTGTGTCCCAGCCAGCATGACCGAGGGCAGTTCCGGCAGTTCCGGCTCTTCCTCTTCTTCCAGCTCCTCTAGCATGGAGAAGTCGTCATCCAGCACATCCAGTGCCGATTCCAGCACATCCTTGAACTCCTCGATGTCACCGCTACCTTCTTCTTCGCCATCATCCGGTGGCGCCATGTTGGCGAGCTGGACAAAGAGATTTTTCGCCTGCGCGCTGACCGGGCAGACTTTATCGATATTGCCGAGTGCTTCGGCGAGGAAGCCGACGTCATGCAAAGAGATCTTGCCGGTCTCCGCCAAATCGTTGAAGAGATATTCGACGGCCACCAAGGCATCGATCACCGGCGCATAGGTTTTCGCCAGCGTCTCGTCTTTTTGCAGGGTAAATTCGGCACAGAGCAGACCAAAATGTTGCAGCTGTGCGGCCAGTTCTTTCAGCCCGGCCAAAGCAGTAATGGCACTGTAATGCACCAGCTGCGCGGTTGCTTCCCGCCAAGGCTGCTCTTGCTTGATCGTCTCGGCATGCAGCACTTCCTTGCGCAACGCTTCAAAAAAACGTCGTCCCAGCTTGCCGGTGTCGTGTATCAGTTTTTCAACTTCCAGCAAACGCGAATGCACCGCTTGAGCCTGCACGGCATCATGGAAATTATCCGTCTGCCGGATCGTTTCATCATGCTCGGCATGCTTCAGGGATTCCTGCACCAGAATCATGGCCTCGGCGATATCGATCCATTGCTGCTCGGATAATTGTGCCGAGATTTGCTGATTGATTTGTTGCAATAAGGCTTGCGGCGTCTTTAATTCGAGGACGGCAAAAAAGCTAATCAGATTTTTATTGGCCTCAATAATCGTCGTCGTATTAAAAGGAGCTTCCGGATTGCGGATATATTCTTCAATTTGGTTGCGGCTGGTTTCTATAATTTCATTGATCTTGGCCGCAAGTGCCTGATAGGTTTCTTTGCTGATAAATGGTTGGGCGGCAACATGTACTGTGTCTTTATCGGCAGCGGCAATGCTTTTCACCGCTTCGGTTGCCTGGATAACCGCTTGCCGGTTGTGCTCGCTGAGATGATCAAGGCGCTCAATGTAATCGGTCAGCACCAAGAGGCCTGCAGCGATTTCCGCCCCGTGCCCAGCAAAAGCCGCATCCACGCCATGCTGCGCCACACCCTGACTTAAATCGGTCACACCCGCAATGATGGCGTCTGCCAAAGCAACCGCTTCGCCTTGCCCCATCAGGGACAGACCACCGCTGATTTCCGCAAGTTTGTCACGCAAAATCTCAATACCGCCGGATTCGGGACGCTCCAGCCATTCGATGAGTTGCCGTTTGATGGTAGCGATATTGCGCCCCATCTCATCCCGGACACGCGCTAGTAATTGATTGCCTATTTCAGTTGCCATGAAAACTCCTGTACCCGGTTAATGGCACAAAACCCAAACCATTTATCGTAAGTTATTGTTAATAGCCGACCGGCAGCTTGAAGCCGGAAACGGAATTTTTCAGTTCTTGGGAAAGCAAACTGAGGTTCTCGATGGAATCGGATGTCTTGACTACGTTTTCCGTCGTTGTTATCGCCATCTGGTTGATTTGCGCCATATCGCTGGCGATACCTTCTGCCATGGTGGACACTTTGCGCGTCGAATCAGAGACTTTTTCGATAAGCGAAGCCAAAGAGGTGGAAACGTCTTCGATCTTGCTGAGCGCGGTGCCGGCTTCTTCGGCAATATTCGCGCCTTCCACCACTTCTTTGGTCGAACGTTCCATAGAGGCTACCGCCGCATTGGTATCGTTCTGAATGGTCTTGACCAGACCTTCAATTCGCTTCGTCGCATTGGACGAACGCTCTGCCAGGCGTTGTACTTCGTCGGCAACAACTGCAAAACCGCGTCCCGCTTCCCCGGCCGAGTTGGCCTGGATGGCAGCGTTGAGCGCGAGGATGTTGGTCTGATCGGCAATACTCTTGATGATTTCGACGATATTGCCGATTTCCTGTGAGCTTTCGCCCAAGCGCTTGATCAGCGTACGGGTTTCCTGAATGTTGCCACGAATGTTGTTCATACCGTTGATGGTATTACGCACCTGTTGCGCACCTTCACGCGCGATGCGCACGGAATTGTGGGCAATTTCTGCCGAATCACTGGTACTGGTGGCGACGCGGTCGAGTGAGCGCACCATGTCGCCGATGATTTTGGCGATGGTGTGAATTTTTTGCGCCTGCTCGGTGGATGAACTTTGCATTTGCTCGGCAATCAGGCGCGTACTGTTGGAGGCATTGGATACTTGGGTGGAAGTACGGTTAATCGTACCGACCAATTCGCGCATGGATTCAATCGCGTAGTTAACGGAATCCGCAATAGCGCCGGTAAAGTCTTCCGTCACTTGCGCTTCAACAGTCAAATCGCCATTGGAAAATTCCGCCAATTCGTCCATCAGACGCAAAATGGCATCCTGATCCCGCTTGGCACGAAATTCCGCTTCAGTAGAAACGTGCTGGATTTTGGAATATTGCGCATCAACAAATTTGTACCAAAGGAAACCAGCAAGGGCGGCGCATACAATCATGGCGGGCAGAATAGTGCCCAACATACCGCCGTCACCCAGATAGATCTGAAAGAGGCAAAAGAGTGCCAATGCAGCAGCGATACCCGAACAAGCCAGCGCGGCAATACGAAAAGTGTTGCCGCTATTGCCTTCAGCGGCAGTTATTCTATTTCGTGAATTCAACATAAATCACCCGATATTATTGTACATTTTGAATGAATGAAGCATCTGTCACCAGATTCTTCAAGTCGATACGCAACCATTGACGTCCATCCATAGCGGCCTGTCCATCCAGCCAATTGCGCGAGGATTGATAAGAAGAGACTTCACAGGATCGAATACCCTGAATAGCATCCACTTTCAGAATATAGCCCTGCCCTTCATTGTGCAGCACGATAAATCCGCTTCTTCCTTTGGTATTCCTCACCGCAGGATCCACAAAGCGTTTGAATTCCACTACGGAGAAGACTTCCCCGCGAATACCGGCCAGTCCCAGCAACCAATTCGGCGTAAATGGTAATGGCGTAATATCCTGAATAGAGGTGGATACTTCCTGCACCATTTTCATATCCAGCAGATAATTCTTATCGCCGGCGGTAAAAGCCAAATAGCTTTCGCCGATATCGTGATATTTATCGACGATCTGTTTGCGGGCTTCGGCTTTTTCCACATAATCGCAGAGGATAGTGAATGGTGTGGTTTCCGTGCCTTTAACGTTTTCACTGCTCATATCAATGACCGGATTTGTGCCAGTAATGCTTCTTTTTCCGGCGGTTTAACAAAATATTCGCGCGCTCCGTTACGAAGCCCCCAGGCACGATCACTTTCCTGATCTTTGGTGGTCAGCATAATGACGGGGATTTCGCGGGTTTCCGGGTTGCGCATCAATTTACGCGTCGCCTGGAATCCGCTCATGCCGGGCATTACCACATCCATCAGAATCAATTCGGGGCGTTTCTCTTCCGCCATTTTGATACCTTTGTCGGCAGTATCGGCCCACAGCACGCTGTAACCTTCGCTTTCCAGCATGACCCGCACGACTTCTGCTTCGGTCGGCGAATCATCCACAATCAGGATCGTAGCCATCGGGGAATTCCTTTATTTAACGTGCGTACGGATTGCGTTTAGCAATTCATCACGCGAAAAAGGCTTGGTCATAAAAAACTCCGAACCGGCAATGCGTCCGCGCGCCTTGTCGAAAATACTGTCTTTACTCGACAGCATCAGCACCGGTGTTTTTGCAAATGCGGCATTGCTTTTAATCACGGAACAGACCTGATAGCCGTCCAGACGCGGCATCATGATGTCGAGAAAAATCAGATCCGGCTTGAACGACATGACTTTGGACAAGGCACTGAAACCGTCTTCGGCGGTAGCTACGGTGTAGCCTTCCCGGCTAAGAATGGCTTCGGCGGTTTTCCGGATCGTGCCACTATCGTCCACCACGAGCACTTTCACGGATTTATTATCAGACACGCGAACTCCTTAATTTTCGCTAATACATCGGACATAGAATAACGGATTGTCATCAAAATTGCGACGCCCCCATGCTATCCCCCCCGTTCTTCTGCGGCCAACCAGTCCTCTGCAATAACCACGGCGGCCATGGCATCGACCTCTTTGGCGGCCGGCAGACGTGCCCGCGCTTCGTGCGAACTCAGATATTCATCTGAAAAATACACCGGCAGGGCAAACGCCTCACGGCATTTATCGGCCAGACGACGGATGGCGGGCGCTAGCGGATGCTCTTTGCCATCGCGCAATTGCGGCCAGCCGATCACGATGGCAGAGACCGACCATTCCGCAACCCACGCGGCAAACTGCGCGGCTTCTAGCGTCGCCGCAGGATGCCGAATAACCGTGAGCGGGCGCGCTGTCGCGGTCAAAGTTTGCCCGACAGCCACGCCGGTTTTCCGCTGACCGACATCTAATGCGAGGATCCATTTAGCAGCCACAAGACCTCCTTAAAGCCTGTTGAAGCATAATGCACATTAACTTTGTGAAATGCAAGCGTAATGTTTATGCCATTTTTTATCCATGAATGGAAAAAAACGAGCACATCCCCATATCCACATTTCCCTAATTATCTAAGGAATCCCCATGATCCCAGCCAAAGTCCTCATCATCGGTTCCGGCCCGGCCGGATACACCGCCGCCGTGTATGCTGCCCGTGCCGGTCTAAACCCTGTTCTCATCGCCGGCCTTGAACAGGGCGGACAACTGATGACCACCACCGAAGTGGACAACTGGCCCGGAGCGGCGGAAGGCATCCAGGGCCCGCAACTGATGCAAAACATGCTGGCGCACGCCGAACGCTTCCAGACCACTATCGTGCGTGACATTGTCACCGCTGTTGATTTCGCCACCTACCCCTTTACCGTGACCACCCGCAGTGACACCTACGCCGCCGAAGCCGTCATCATCGCGACCGGGGCGAGCGCCAAATACCTCGGCCTGCCTTCCGAACAGGCCTACAAAGGCCGGGGTGTTTCCGCCTGCGCCACCTGTGACGGATTTTTCTACCGCAACAAAGCGGTGGCCGTGGTCGGCGGTGGCAATACCGCCGTGGAAGAAGCGCTTTACCTCGCCAACCTCGCCGCGCACGTTACCCTCATCCACCGCCGCGACGCCTTCCGTGCCGAAAAAATCATGCTTGACCAACTGCACGACAAAGTCGCCGCCGGCAAAATCACCCTGAAGCTCAATGCCGAACTGAAAGAAGTCCACGGCGACGCAGCGGGCGTGAATGGCGCTAGCATTCACTATAAAGACGGCAGGGAAGAAACCCTCAACGTGGACGGCATCTTCATCGCCATCGGCCACAGCCCGAACACCGCCCTCTTCACCGGCCAACTCGACCTCGATAACGGCTACATCACCATCCAGGGCGGCAACCACGGCAACGCTACCCAAACCTCCATCCCCGGTGTCTTCGCCGCCGGCGACGTTACCGACCAGACCTACCGCCAGGCCATTACCTCGGCGGCAAGCGGCTGCATGGCAGCGCTGGATGCCGAGCGCTTCTTGGCGCAAAAAGCCTTAGGACAGTGATAAAATCAGCCGCTGATACATTTGTTTCATTTCAGTTAACAGTGAGGTAACACATCATGGCAACCCAACCTATCATCGTCCCCGACCTTGGGGACTTCACCAACGTTGACATCATCGAAATCCTGGTCAAAGCCGGGGACAGCGTGAAAAAAGAAGACTCTCTTATCACCCTCGAAACCGACAAAGCTTCCATGGATGTGCCTGCCCCGGCAGACGGTGTCATTGCCACCCTGACCGTCAAAGTAGGCGACAAAGTCTCTGCCGGCGACACCATCGGCACCCTTGACATCGGCGGTGCTGCCGCCCCTGCCGCAGCCGCTGCCCCCGCTGCCGACAAACCCGCTGCTGCGCCTGCCGCCGCAGCCCCGGCAGCTACCGCCAGCGGTCCCGAAGGCGCTGTGGACATGCTCGTCATCGGTGCTGGCCCGGCCGGTTACTCCGCTGCCTTCCGCGCCGCCGACCTCGGCATGAAAGTCACCCTCATCGAGCGCTACCAAACCCTGGGTGGCGTCTGCCTTAACGTCGGCTGCATCCCGTCCAAAGCACTGCTGCACGTCTGCGAAGTTGTCGAAGAAGCGCATAGCGTCGCCGGCAGCGGCATCACCTTCGAAGCGCCGAAAATCAACGTTGACAGCCTGCGCAAACACAAAGAGAGCGTCATCAACAAACTCACCGGCGGCCTCGCCGGCATGGCAAAAATGCGCAAAGTCAACGTCGTGCACGGCACCGCCAAATTTGCCGGCAGCCACGAAGTCACCGTCACCGACGATAAAGGCGCAACGCAAACCATCCCCTTCAAACAATGCATCATCGCCGCTGGCTCGCGCAGCATCAAACTGCCCTTCATGCCAGAAGATGACCGCATCATCGACTCCACCGGCGCCCTTGCCCTGCAAGACGTGCCGAAGCGCCTCCTCATCGTCGGCGGCGGCATCATCGGCTTGGAAATGGCGACCGTGTACGCCACCCTCGGCTCCCAAGTGGACATCGTTGAAATGGCTGACACCCTGATGGCAGGTGCCGACAAAGACCTCGTCAAAGTCTGGGAAAAACGCAATAACCACCGCTTCAACAACATCATGACCAGCACCAAGACCGTCGCGGCCACCGCCGAGAAAGACGGCATCCACGTCACCTTCGAAGGTACCCAGGCGCCGACCGAGCCGCAAGTGTACGACCGCGTCCTTGTCGCCGTTGGTCGCAGCCCGAACGGCCACCAGCTCAACCTGGACGCAGCCGGTGTGTACGTCAACGAACGCGGCTTCATCAAAGTGGACAAACAAATGCGCACCACCCAGCCGCATATCTTCGCTGTCGGCGACATCGTCGGTCAGCCGATGCTGGCGCACAAAGGCGTGCACGAAGCCCACGTCGCCGCACAAGTCGCCGCCGGTGATGCCAATAGCTTCTTCGACGCCCGCGTCATCCCCAGCGTGGCCTACACCTCGCCGGAAGTCGCCTGGGTCGGTGTAACCGAACTGCAAGCCGCTGCGCAGAACCTCGACGTGCGCAAAGCCGTCTTCCCCTGGGCTGCCTCCGGCCGCGCCCTGGCTAACGGCTGTGACTACGGCTTCACCAAACTCATCATCGACAAAAACACCGACCGCGTCGTTGGCGGCGCCCTCGTTGGTCCAAGCGCAGGCGACATGATCTCCGAACTGGCACTTGCCATTGAAATGGATGCCACCGTTACCGACATCGCGCTGACCATCCACCCGCACCCGACCCTCGGCGAAAGCATCGGCATGGCTGCCGAAGTGGCCGAAGGCACCTGCACCGACCTGCCGCCGCAAAAAAAATAACGCCGTGGCATAACAAAAGCCCCCATCTGGGGGCTTTTTTGTGGTCAAGCGGGATAAATACTGGGCTCGTGAATGGCCGCCAAGCGGGATAAACACTGGGCTCACGGATAGCCGCCAAGCGGGATAAACACTGGGCTCACGGATAGCCGCCAAGCGGGATAAACA
>CAURDG010000032.1:0-10807 GCA_963523555.1 uncultured Cardiobacterium sp. | reverse complement strand
TGGGCCCGCCAAGCGGGATAAACACTGGGCCCGCCAAGCGGGATAAACACTGGGCCCGCCAAGCGGGATAAACACTGGGCCCGCCAAGCGGGATAAACACTGGGCCCGCCAAGCGGGATAAACACTGGGCCCGCCAAGCGGGATAAACACTGGGCTCTTGCCAGGTTGGCTTTCAGTCCGCCCTGTTTCTTTTCTTCGTTACTATTCCTTGATACCTATTGCATAAAAAAACCGCTGCATGGGCAGCGGTTTTTTTATCTGGCGATGTATCAGGGGTGGCAGCCGCTCATAAGGATGTCGGCGGAGGCCGGGCGGGCGAGGACGGCCTGTTTGCCGTCGCTGTGGAAGGCGAGCTGGCCGTTTTCAAAGGTGGCGGGGTTGTGGCCGGGGCGCGCTTCCAGGGTTTGTTCGCCGCCTGCGTAGCGTACTTGCAGGCGCGTTTTGCTGCTGTCGGCGTAGCGCACGGTGAGGTCGCCTTCGTTGCAGTGCCAGTTATCCCACTGGTTGGTGATGGGCAGGTCGAGCTGGCGGGATGTGTGCCGGTATTCGGGCACCTCGTCCGGCGTTTCGCTTTCCAGGGTGATACGCGGCGGGGTTTGGTTGCCGCTGCCGCAGGCGGTGAGCAGTAGGGAGAGAATGAGGGCGGGGGCGAGTTGTTTGTTGTTCATGGCTGTTCCTTTACCATAGGCGGACGGCGCCGTTGTTGTAGGAGGTGTGCGGCAGGCCGAGGCGGTATTCGTACACTTTTTCGTATTCGAGGACGCGTTTGACGTAGTCGCGGGTTTCGTTGAACGGGATTTGTGCGATCCATTCGTCTAGCGGCAGGCCGGCGAATTGTGCCTGCCATTGGCGCACGCGTGCGGGCCCGGCGTTGTAGGCCGCCGCCGCGTAGGCGAGGTGGCCAAATTCGTTCAGGCGGTCGGCGAGGTACTGGCTGCCGATTTCGAGGTTGGTATCCGGTTCGGTCAGCTGCCATTTGCCACTATATGGGATGCCGTTTTTTTGGGCGGTGTGGCTGGCGGTCGCGGGCATGACTTGCATGAGGCCGATGGCGCCTGCTTTGGAGGCGATGCCCGGCTGGAAGATGCTTTCTTTGCGGATGATGGCCAATATTTGTGCCGGGCTGATGCCGTGGCGGCTGGCGAGTTGGCGCACCTGGTTTTCGTAGGCGACGGGGAAGCGCAGTTCGAGGGCGTCCCAGTTTTTGCCTTTGCCGAGGGTGGTGATGGCCTGGATGTTCCAGCCGATTTCGCTGGCGTAGAGGGCGGCCTGGGCGTTTTCGGCAGGGCTGAGGTTTTTGGTGAGTGCCTGCCATTCTTGGCTGGCGCGGGCGTCGTCGCCGAGGTTACGGAAGATGCGGGCGCGGTAGGCGGTGGGGCGGCCGACGATGGTGGTGTAGTGTTGGTCACGGCGCACGGGGCGGTCGTTCAGGCGGAAGGTTTCGCCGAGTTTTTCGGCGGCTAGGAAGCCGTAGAAGTCGCGTTTGCTGGCGGCGCGGCGGTAGTGTGTGTCGGCACCGGCGCGGTCACCGTTTTTTTCGAGGGCTTTGCCGAGCCAGTATTGGATTTCGGCTTTGTCTTGTGCTTCGGGGCCGAGTTTGCCGAGGTGTGAGGCGAGGCCGCGCCAGTCGCTGCGGCGCAGGTCGTAGGCGATGAGGTCGTAGATGGTGTTGTCTTCGTGTTCGCCGGCAGGGATAGCGTTCCAGATGGTGAGGGTGTGCGGGTCGTCGTTGTCGGCGAGTTTGCGCAGGAGCGGGTTGTAGAGTTTGCCCGCGTCTTTGGGGTTCGAGAGGTAGCCGAAGGCGGCGGCGTTTGCGGCCTGGGCGATGGCGCCCGGGTCTTTTTTCAGGCGTTTGCCGAGTTGTTGCGCGAGCAGGGCGCTGCGCCAGTCGGGGGCAAGGTTGTAGGCGGCATCCAGCGGCAGGTTGCCCTGGTCGATGTCGAGCCAGGTTTGTGCGGCCTGGGCGGCGGCCCCATGCAGGGCGCCGGCAAGGTAGCTGGCGATCAGGCGGTTGTTTTGTTCCATCGCCTGGCGGAAGCGCGCGGCGGTCTGGGTTTCGCTGATGTGGCCGCTGTGGGCAAGGCGGTCAAAGAGGGTGTTGCATTCGGCGTCGAGGTTTTTGTCCTGTTCCCAGAGTTCGTCGAGTTTTTGCGTGGCGGCGCGGGTGTGGTTTTTGTTGAGTTGGGCCAGGCGGTAGTCGCATTCGATGCCGGCATCGGCGTAGTCGGCACTGTAGGCGGCGATGATGGCGTCGTTGTTGCCGCTGGCGAGCCACAGCGGGAATTTTTGTTTGGCAAGCTGGGTGGAGAAGGGGTCCGCCGGGTATTGTTTGAGGAAGGCGACGATGGTTTCGACCGGGGTGGCGGGGTCGTCGCGGTAGGCGCGCGCTTGCAGGTAGGGGTAGAGCGGATGCGGCGCGAGATGCTGGTAGGCCGCAAGCGGGGCCCCGTTTTTGATGGCGTTTTCGGCGTCAAGGATGTTTTCGGCGTTGCTGTCGGTGAGGCTGCCGAGGCTGAGGACGAGGGTAAGCAGGACTTTGTGCATGGTGTGCCTTATTTGATGTGTTGTTGCCAGTCGTTCTGGTAGCGTTCTTTGTAGTGCATGACGCGTTTGACGTAGGCGCGGGTTTCGTTGTACGGCGGGATTTGCCCGCCGTAGCGCAGGATGCTTTGCGGGCCGGCATTGTAGGCGGCTAGCGCGAGTTCGGTGTTCTGGTAGCGTTGGAGTTGTTGGCTGAGGTATTTGATGCCGCCTTCGATGTTGTGCGCGGGGTCGTAGGGGTCAGCGACGTTAAGTTCACCGGCGGTACCGGGCATGAGCTGCATCATGCCGATGGCGCCGGCGTGGGAGCGGGCGTTGCTTTGGTAGCCGGATTCGACGCTGATGACGGCGTGGACGAGCGCGGGGTCTATTTGGTATTTGGCGGCAAGCTGGTTGATGAGTTGTTTGTGCTGTGTCTGGCGGGTTTTGAAGTCGCCGCTGGGTTCGCGCACGTTGGGGGCGGCAAGCGGGCTAAGCGGCAGGAGCGGGCAGTGTTGGCGGATTTTGATTTTTCTGCCGTTGAAGGTGCCGGTGCGGGTGCAGTAGCCCGTGTCGTAGGCGGGAACGGCGGGTTTGGCCGCTGCTGCCGGACTGTTGTTAAGTAATACGGGCTGGGCGGTCGCGTTGCCGGTGGTGCTGGCAGGCACGGCGGCGGGTTGCGCGGGCTTCGACGGTTTTTTGCCGCCGGGCAGGGCGACGCGGCAGGAGATGTTGGTTTTTTTGCCCTGGTACACGACGGTGCCGCAGGTAGCGGCCTGCGCGCTCTGGATGAGGGCGCAAGCGAGGAGGATGCCCGCCAGACGGGAGAGGGCAATTGGGGACGTTTTCAGGCGGCCAAGCGGGGTATCTGCGCGATTTGGGTGCCGCGCAGGCGGGTAGTCATGCCGCGTCATAGGCCGATCTCGCTCGGGTTGTTTTTGTAGCGGCGGTAGTATTCCATGACTTTCGGCACGTAGGCGCGGGTTTCGATGAAGGGCGGGATTTTCCGGCCGTATTTGCGCACGTTGCCTTCGCCCGCGTTGTAGCCCGCTGCCGCCAGTTGCATGTCGCCGCCGAATTCGTTGAGCAGCCATTTGAGGTAGGTCGCACCGCCCCGGACGTTTTGTCCGGTGTTGTAGGGTTCGGTGACGCCGAAGCGGCGGGCGGTACCTGGCATGAGCTGCATCAGGCCCATCGCGCCGGCGTGGGATTTGGCGCCGGGTTTGTAGGCGGATTCGGCCGAGATGATGGCGTGGACGAAGTGCGGCTCGACGCCGACTTCGCGCGCAATCTGGTTGATTTGTGCGCTGAGGTTGCGCTGGCGTTCGCGGAAGGCGCCGCTGACGTTGATGTTGAGTTCTTTGCGTACTTGTGCGGCGATGCGCTCGGCTTCGATGATGTAGCTTTGCGGGCAGTCTTTGGTGGGTTCGAGGTGGAAGACGCGGCCGTTCTCGCTGGTGACGGTGCCGCCGCAGCTGCCCTGGGTGTTGAGGTAGTCGAGGTTATGCGCGGCGATGTTGGTCTGGCGGTTGCCGAGGCGCGCTTCGCCACCGCTGGTGCCTGGGGTGTAGTCGAAGGAGCGGGTGGCGCAGTTGAATTCGCGGGTTTCGCCGTTGAAGGTGACGGCACCGGCTCCGGTGCATTGCAGGCCGGGGCCGCCCGTGGTTGTTTTGCCGTCTTTGTTTTTCTGGACGCCGGCGCTGGCAAGGGCTTCCAGCGACTGGGTTTGGTTGGCCTGCTGGATGAATTGTTGTTTGACGCCGCTGTATGAGCGCGAGAAGAAGGTGCAGCCTTTGTATTTGTCGCGTTTGTCGGCAGGAACGAAGTTGGGTTTGCCGTCGTTGTCGAAGCATTTATAGATGTCTTGTGCCGGAGCTTCTTGCGGGGTGCTTTCGCCAACCAGCGGTTTGCCCCGGTTCGGCGCGGGCGGAGCGGGGGCGGATACGTCGCCGCTGCCACCTTTGCGGCCGAGCGGCTGGCAGTTGCCTTGCGGCGGGTTGGCGGTTTCAACGATGGTCGGGGTGCCGTCGAGTTGCGGGCACATCCAGATTTGTGTGCCCTGCGGGGTGACGGTGGCGATGGTTTTTTCTTCTTGTTCGGCGGCGGGGGCCGTGGGCTGGGTGGGGGCTTTGCCCGTGCCGCGCGCGATGTGTTGGTAGTATTTGCCGCTGCCTTGCGGGCTGCTGGTGTAGCCGGGCGCAGGCGGGAAGAGGGGGTTGTTGTTGGCCGGTGTGGGCGCTGCCGGTGGCTGCGGTGCAGCAGGCGGCGTTTTATCGGCGGTTTCTGTGGGCTTGGCGGCAGGTTTGTCTTTTTTGCCAGCGACTTTTTTGTCCGCTTTGGCGGGGGGGGCAGGTTTGGCCGGAGCGTCGCCATCGTCCCAGGTGAAGCCGCCGTCATCGTTGTTTTCGCTTACTGGTGCAACAGCGGCTTGTGGGGCTGGTCTGGCGGCGGGTGTTTTCCGTGTTGGGGTTTTGGCAGGTTGCGGGGCGGCGGCAGGGGCTTCGCCGTCGTCCCAGGTGAAAGCGCCGTCGTCATTGGCAGGCGGGGCAGCAAGCGGCATGGGTGCGGGTTGCGGGGTTGGTTGGGCGACGGGCATTGCGGGCGCAGCGGGCGCTGGCGCGCTATCGCCGCCGATGGCGCCTTTTTGGTAGGGGCGGCAGTTTCCGCCGCTTGGCTGGCTGGTGATGTTGTTCATGCCGTCGGCGCCGGTGCAGATATAGAGGCCGGCGGTGGCATCCTGGGCGTGGGCAGTGGGGTGGTTGAGGGCGAGCAGGATGCACAGGGCGAGGCTTCCGGCCTTGTTATAGGTTTTTTCCATGTGGGATCAGTTCCAGTTGAAGTGGCTGAATGCCTGGGCGGGCAGCCAGGCGGTCATGCCTTTTTGCCAGAGCAGGTCGCGCGCGAGGATTTGGCCTTCGTCGATGAGTTTCTGGATGTCGAGCGCGCTCAATGGGCCGATTTGCTGGCCGTGGTGGACGCGGTAGTAGATTTTGTCTTCGGATAGCGGGCTGCGCGGGGTATCGCTGACGGTGGCACTGTTGGCAGCGGCGATGGTTGCAGCGGGGGCGGCGTTTTCGCGCGCCGGGGCAAAGACGGGCGTTTCTGTATAGGCAGCGCGGCGTTCGCGCTCGGCTTTGGCGGCGGGCGGTCGGCGGCCAATGCGCAGGTCGTGCAGGGTGAGCCCCTGGGCATTGAGCTGGGTACGCAGGCGGGCTTTGAGGAAGTTTTGCAGGGCTTCGGCCTGGTTTTCGATGTCGTCCGCGCTGATGTGTTCGTTGATGAGGGTGTGATCGATGGTGTAGCTCACCCATTGGTCGATGAGTTCGTCATCCAGGTTGATGGCCTGGTGCTCGATGACGGTGCGGCAGACGGCATCGGCATCATGGATGCTGACGCTATATGTGCCGGAAAGCGGCTGGTCCAGCGGACGCTGTGAGGGCTGGTAGGCGCTTTGCCAGAGTCGGTTGGCGATGGCGACGGTGTTGAGGAAGAGGATGTCGGCGGTTTCGGTCTGCGGGATGTTATCCGGGTCAAGCGGGTATTCGCCTTCGCGGTAGGCGGGGGTGTATTGTTCGTTGATGATGAGGTAGGCGACTTGCCCCGCGTCGATGTGCAGGGTGCTGCTTTCGAGCAGGTTGTACTGGCTGTAATGGTAGAGCAGGCCGTCCGGCGGGAAGTGCGCGGCAAGGACGCGCGGCCGCGCACTGACAATGGGCCGGATTTTGTTGAGCAGGGTGTCAAACAGTCCTTTCATGCGGGGTTTCCTGGGTGATTTGCGCGGCCGATTTCAGGCTTTGTTTGAGGGCTTCTTCGGCGGCGAGCAGTTTTTCGGCGGCTTCCTGGCGTTGTTTGCGGCCGGTTTCGTGAATCTGGATGCTTTCTTCGATGGTTTCGATGAGCATTTGGTTGGCTTTTTCGACGGAGGCAATGTCGAAAACGCCGCGTTCGAGCTGGGTGCGGCTTTCGCGGTTGGCGATTTTCAGATTTTCGGCGTTAGCGGTGAGCAGTTCGTTGGTGAGGTCGCTGCTTTGTTTGAGGGCGATCGCCGCTTCGCCGGAACGGTAGATGGCGATGGACTGGGCGAGTTGTTGCCGCCACAGCGGTACGGTATTGACGAGGGTGGTGTTGATTTTGTTGACGAGGCCTTTGTTGTTTTCCTGCACCATGCGGATGCTCGGCAGGGCTTGCATCGAGACTTGTTTGGTCAGGCGCAGGTCGTGCAGGCGGCGGTCAAGTTCGTCACGCTGCATTTGCCGGTCGCGCAGGCGTTGCGCGCTTTCCATTTCGCCGTCTTCGGCGGCTTTGGCGAGCGCGGGCAGGACTTCGGCGTCGGTCGTGGCCAGCACGTCTTCGGCGGCGGCGATGTGGTATTCGAGTTCGCGGTAGTAGTCGAGGTTGGCGTCGTAGAGTTTGTCCAGCGATTTGATGTCCACCAGCAGTTTTTGTTTGTGGCTTTCGAGGGCGTTGCTGATTTGGTCAATTTGTTCGCTGATGGTGTCGAATTTTTGCAGGAAGGTTTGCAGTGGCTTGGCTTTGTTAAAGAGGCGGGTAAGAAGCGAGGGTTTTTCCTGCATTTTCAGTTCTGCGCCCTGGAAGCCGCGCAGCAGCGAAACCATGTTGGAAAGCAGTTGTCCTGCTTTGCCCGCGTCTTCGCTTTTGATGTCGGTGAGCATGGTGTCGGCGACGGCCGTCAGCTGTTTTTGCGCGGCGGCACCGAAGCTGAGGATGCTGTTGGTGTCGGTGATGTTAAGGGTTTGCGCGAGTTGTTTGACGCGCACGTCGTCCAGATGGGCTGGGGCGGTCGTGGTCGTCGTAGTCGTCGTGGTGAGTTCAGTGTTGGTCATGGGATTGGCTCGGGTTGAGTTGTTCGCGCAGGACTTGCATTTGCGTGTCAAGCTGGATTTGCTGCTGGCTCGTCAGTTGCAGGTGTTGCGCGGTGAAAGATTGTTCGCTGTCGTGCAGCAGGGTGAGGAAACGGGTTTGTTGTGCGCTGTGGCCGGGGTTGCCGATGTCGGCGATGTATTGTTCGCTGATGCGGCGCAGTTCGCCAAGGTGAACAATCAGGAAGCTGCGCGCGGCGCGGATGCGTTCGGCATTCGGCCCAATGTGTTTGATGATGGCTCGCGCCTGGGCGGCGATTTTGTCGAGCTGGGCGGCGATACCGCGTTCTTCGGCGAGCAGTTGCAGGCGCTGTGCGTAGTGTTCGAGTTGTTCGACAGCGTCGTAACCCCCTGAAAGCATGTCGCGCAGGGTATCGTTCAGGGCGGACGGGATGTCGCGCGGCGGACGCACGTCGGCAGTCGGGGTGTCGCTATAGAGGTAGCTGAGGTAGTAGCCGCCGGCGGCAATCAGCGCGTTTATCAGGCCAAAGAGCGGCTGCGGACGGACAGTGAAAGCGAGAACGGCGGCAGCCAGCGCGGTGAAGCCGAGGGCGTAGAGGCGGTTGTCTTCGTCGGCGTGGTCTTTACCGGTTTTGACGTAGTTGTCGCGGCGCGAGCGGTAGTGGCGCTGGGTAAGGTAAGCGGCATAGCAGAGCAGGGCACTGGCGACGCCTGCGCTAAGGATATTCAGCGGCTTGAAAAAGATCAGGTTGATCGGGATGCTCAGCCACAGCGGCAGTTGCACGAGGTACAGCGCCATACCCCGGATACCGAGGTATTGTTGCTTGACGATGGCTTTATGGTCGCGGGTCATCAGCGGAAGATTCCCATGCAGGCGGGGATGAAGATGGCACTTAGCAGCAGGATGAAGCCAAGCAGGCGGGGAAAGGAATTCATGCGGGTTCAGGTGGTTAGCGGGATGGCGGCGATTATAACGGTTTTGTCAGTTTTTTGGTGCCGCGCTTGCGGCGACACGTTGTTCCAGCGCCAGCAACCGTTCCTTGATATAGAGCGCGTCGGTGCCGCCGTTGTAGCCAGTGAGCTGGCCGTTCTTGCCGATGACGCGGTGGCAGGGGACGATGACGGACAGCGGATTGTGGCGGATGGCACCCGCGACTGCCCGTGTGCCGCGCGGATTGCCGATGGCTTGGGCAATGTCCTGATAACTGCATGTCGCGCCGTAGGGAATAGCGCGCAACGCCTGCCAGACCCTTTGCTGGAAGGGCGTACCCGCGCCGTGCAGCGGCAAGTTGAACGTGCGCAGACGGCCAACAAAATACGCGTTCAACTGCACCGCCGCTTCGCGGAGAAGATCCGTGACCGCTTCCTGCATAACCGCCTGCAAATAATGTGGCACGCGGCTATCGCTGGCGTAGCCGTTGCGGGTCAACAGCCAGTCGCAGAGGACGAGCGCGCCGCGCCAGTCGCCGAGCAGCAAATCGCCGAGAGGGGAGGGATAAATCTGAGTGCGGATGACGTTCATAAGCGGCGTTATTGTAGGGAAAAATCCATTTTAGCTGGCTGGTGTAATATAGCGCGCGTTTTTGTGCAAACGGATGATGAAATGACCCCAATATCCCGCATCACCCTGATGGGCACCTCAGGCGTCGGCAAAACCACCCTGGCGACCATGCTTGCTGCCGCTGGCTGGTTTCACTACTCCGGCGACTACCGCA
This sequence comes from uncultured Cardiobacterium sp., assembly GCA_963523555.1. Lineage (GTDB taxonomy): Bacteria > Pseudomonadota > Gammaproteobacteria > Cardiobacteriales > Cardiobacteriaceae > Cardiobacterium. The sequence goes on along the minus strand of CAURDG010000032.1, from coordinate 1,731 downwards.
TCGCCACCCGCTACCTGAACGAACCCATCAGCGACTGGCTGACCGAACTCGCCCGTCGCGAGCCGACCCTTGCCTCCCTCTTGCGCGACGACGCCGTGAGTGTACAGGGCAAAGTCAGCATCGAACGGCTGCACATCCTCTCCGCCTACATCGGCAAACTGGGGCGCGACGGTTACGACGCCACTACCTTCATCGAGCGGCAGCACCTCTTCCGCGCCGCCGAACAAGCGGCGATGCAGGATGTGCCTGCCTTTATCGAACGTGCCGAACGCCTCTACGGCTACAAAGCCTTCATCAACGACGCCGGCGGCAGCATCTGCGAACTCGACGACCCAGCCATGTTCCAGACGCTGGCCGCGCACACCTGCTACATCTACATCGACACCGACGAAGCCCACTACGCCGAACTAGAAGCGCGCGCCATTGCCTACCCCAAACCCATCTGCTACCACCCGCACTTCCTGCAACAAATGATTGGCGAATACGGCCTGATGAAAGGCGGCCTGACCCCCGACCGCTTCGAATCCGACGACTTCATCCGCTACGTCACCCCACGCATGATGACGCACCGCCGCGAACGCTATCGCGAACTCATCGCCCAATACGGCGGCATCATCCTGAACGCGCGCGACATCTGGCAACTGCGCGACGCCGCCGACTTCCACGACCTGCTCAACGCCGCACAAAGGAACTGACCCATGCCGCTCGTTGCCCACCGCCCCCTCGCTGCCCTAGACCGCCTGCGCGCCGAAGGCCAAGAAATCCTTGACGTCGAACGCGCCCACCGCCAGGACATCCGTGAACTGCACATCGGCCTGCTGAACATCATGCCCGACGGCGCGCTCAAAGCCACCGAGCGCCAATTCCTGCGCCTGATTGGCAACTCGAACCGCATCGCCCAGTTCTACGTCCACATCTTCACCGTCCCCGGTGTACCGCGCAGCGCCGACATCCAAGCCTACATCGACACACACTACGAAAACTTCGACGACCTCGCCGCCGAAGGACTCGACGCCATCATCTTCACCGGCACCAACCCCGTCCACGCCGACCTCGCCCAAGAAGACTACTGGCCGCACGTCCAGCGCGTCTTCGACTGGGCGGACAAAAACGTCACCTCCGTCCTCTGCTCCTGCCTCGCCTCACACCTCGCCCTGCGCCACTTCTACGGCATCCCGCGCCTGCGCCGCGCCAACAAACTCTTCGGCGTGTACAGCCACCGCGTTCTGGACCGCAGCCACCCCATGCTCACCAACATCAACACCCGCTTCGACATGCCGCATTCCCGCTGGAACGACGTCGGCGCCGAATCCTTCACCGCCTGCGGCCTGCCCGTCCTCGTCGCCGGCGAAGAAAGCGGCGTGGCGATGGCCAGCTCGCCGGACGGCTTCCGGCAAATCTACTTCCAGGGCCACCCCGAATACGACCACAACAGCCTGCTCAAAGAATACCGCCGCGACCTGCAACAATACCGCGAAGGCAACAGCGAACGCGCGCCCTACCTGCCCGAACACTACCTCACCCCGGCCGGCATCCGCCTCGCCAACGCCTACCTTGCCAGCGGTGCCCCCATCAGCGACTTTCCCGAAGCGACGCTACTCGAAGAAGTGGACGTGACCTGGCGCGACACTGCCAAAGCCCTCTTCGCCAACTGGCTCGGCCTCGTCTACCAACTTACCCACCAGGACAGACGCCTGCAATTCATGGACGGCATCGACCCCGCCGACCCGC
>CAURDG010000031.1:0-11402 GCA_963523555.1 uncultured Cardiobacterium sp. | reverse complement strand
GCTCGGATTGGGATTCGGGCTCGGATTGGGATTCGGGCTCGGATTGGGATTCGGGCTCGGATTGGGATTCGGGTTCGGAGCCGGATTCGGGTTCGGGTTCGTTGGATTGTTAATGTCGCTTGGGGGGACTTGGTTAGAGCCACCGCTGCTATTACCACTATTATTGTTGAAGCTACCTCGTTCACCATGATGATGTTTCGCAAGCCCGATTCCTGCGGCAACGAGACCTAACGCCCCAGCAACTCCTAATGGGACAAATGGTGATAAATCAGGATTTGCAGAAACAGAAGTTTGTTCGGCGGCGATTTCTGCCGCGAGGACATGCTCCGGCATGCTGGCGACGGGATAATCAAACAAACCTCCATCCGCCTGAAGGCCAACTAACGCGCCTTGTCCTTGGGTAAAGTAATTTTCGATGACAAGATCGGTGCCGTCATCGAAAGAAATCAGCAGGTTGTCATCCACGCGATCGGTAATGATGCTTTCTGGACCGATACCGGTTGCTTGATCGGTGAACTGATAGTACACGCCATCCACTGCCGGGATGTGAATGGCGCTGCTTGCGGTATTGATGTTGTACTGCCCAATGACGTTACCAGTGTTGTCTTTCAGGGCCAGGGTAATTTGCTTTGCCATAGCTAATTCCTTTTAAAGTTAGAAAGTTAGTAGGTTTTCATGCCAATGCATGAATGTTTATTCACAATTATACAAAGATTAAAGTTTAATTACTACTTCGTTAAGCACAGTATATGCCAAAAAGAAAAACCGCCCTTCTGAGGCGGTTTTTCTTTCCTTTCCTATCAAACTGTTATAGGGATCATTTCAGTAGCCATTCATCCAAGAAACTGTTTAACCAGCAGCGAATGTCTTCATTAAAGCGCTCCTGATAGGTCCATTGTGAGGCGACGGTTTGCGCCCCGGGGTTGGATAATTCTTCACTGTCACGAGTGTGCCAGTAGCGGATTTGTTCCGGTGTCGCTTCGGGGTGGAACTGAAACCCGTAGGCACGTTCGCCAAGGCGGAAGGCCTGATTGGGGAAGGCATCGCTGGCTGCCAGTTTGACGGCACCCTCCGGCAGGGTAAATCCTTCGTTATGCCACTGGAAAAAGCGCTCCGGCATCTTGGCAAAAATATCGCTAAAGCCTTCGACCGTCGGATAGAGGTGGTAATAGCCGATTTCTACAACATGCTCGGCGTGACGGGTAATTTTGCCGCCATAAGCCATCGCCAATAGTTGCGCGCCGAGGCAGATGCCAAGGAAGGGTTTGCCACTTTCGACCACGCTGCGTATCCACAACAATTCGGCGAGCAGTTCGGGCAGGGTATTGCAATCATTGGCGCTCATTTTTCCACCGAAGACGATTGCTGCATCGAAACTGTCCGCTTCCGGCAGAGGATCACCTGCAAGCGGGCAGAGTACGCGGAATTCGTGCTGTTGTGCCTGCAAAATATTGCTGATGTGACCGGTCGAGCCGGCGGGATTATGGAGGATTGCCACGATGCGCAGCATGGTTGTCATAGCCTTTCATGATGATAGTGGTTCTTTAATGTAGCGCAATCCGGCATCAGGTCAAACTGGGTAGAGGACCCCCAAAGCCAGCCAGTGCCGCAAGGCATGACGCAAGGGGAGGCGCTGGGCTTCGGCATCTGTCAGGCAATCCCGCAATGCGGCGATGAGGGTATTCACGGAATCCGGTGCATTGTGTAATTGTTGCAGCAGGGAGAAATCGGCAGCGCTGATGGCAGCGCATTGCACCTGTTCCGCAGGATCGCGCCATACCAGGCTGTACGTTCTGCCTGCCGGTACAGCATTTTCATGCACTTGCCAGTCATAGGCGGCCAGTGAGGCACTTGCACTCAGGGCGAGACGGGTATCGTCAAAGGCTTCATCATCAATGAGAATGGGGGTTGCGGGGTCATCGGTAGCGATTTCAGCGGCCAGTTCGCGGCACTCTACGTCCATTACTGCCAGCAGGCGCGCGTCCAGCAAGGCGTGATGACGCAAATGCGCCAGAAATTGTGCTGGAATGTCGGAAAAATACGGCGATGTCGCCTGCCCGTGCGTAATGAAATGGGCTTTTGCCTCTTGCCAGGCGGCAGAATCAAGCATGGTGGCTGTGCGGACGTAACAGCGGTCAAGGAAGTTGTACACATTATTCCGCAGCAGGCGGCGGTACACTGCAAGCCCTGCTGCACCAATCCCCTCAGGCGGTTCGGCATCCATATTGCGCAAGGAAGCCGCAAAGACGTCACGGTAATGTTTTTCGTCACTCACTTTTTGCCCCCTGTTGAATGCTGCGGATGCGGGCGACTTCATCCAGCAGTTCCGGTAGCGGCGGCAGATTAAAGTCGCGTTCCAGCAGGGTCGGGCAATGACTGGGCAGACGCGCACAGGCATAGGCGTACACATCCCACACATCATCCTGCACCGCTTCACCGTGCGTATCGATGAGCAGGCGCGGGTTTTCTGCATCGTGTCCGGCAATATGCAGATACACAACGCGCGTCAAATCGACGCGGTCAATGAAGGCTCGCGGCGCGACATGCCCATGATTGACGGCATTCACATAAATGTTATTGACATCAAGATGAATATTGCAGTCTGCCTCACGTGCTACGGCATTAAGGAAATCCACCTCGTCCATCTCGCTATGCGGGGCATGCAAATAGTACGAAGTGTTTTCGATAGCGATCCGCTGTCCAAGGAAATCCTGCGTTTGCCGGATACGGGCGGCAGTATGGCGGACGTTTTCAGTCGTGAATGCCAGCGGCAATAAATCGTAGAACCGTCCGTTATGCCCGCAATAACTCAAATGCTCGGAAAAGAACGAGCAGCCGTAACGTGCCATAAACGCTCTGATTTCTGCCAGCAGCGACATATCCAGCGGATCATGCCCACCGAGAGACAGCGACAAGCCATGACAAGCCAGCGGCCAGCGCTCACATGCGGCGTCAAACAAACGCCGTGCAGCACCGCCGACATGCAGCCAGTTTTCCGGCGCAACCTCAATAAAATCAATGGACGCATCACCCGGTGGCAACGCTGCCATCGCACTGCCGAGGCTGCGGCGATAACCCAGCCCGGCACCCCAAAAAGCTGACATAAAACATCCTCAAAAAATATCCGGCAACACCAGCTGATGGCCGTTCGGGAATCCCGCATTTACCCCGCTTGGCGACGAACCCAGGTTTTACCTCGCTTGGCGGCGAGCCCAGGTTTTGCCTCGCTTGGCGGTGCCCCAGCGTTTATCCCGCTTGGTGGCGAGCCCAGTGTTTACCCCGCTTGGCGGCGAGCCCAGGTTTTACCCCGCTTGGCGGCGAGCCCAGCGTTTGCCCCGCTTAGCGGCGACCCAGGTTTTACCCCGCTTGGCGGGCGCCGGGCAAAAAAAAAACGGCGGGCTGCCCCGCCGTCCCGCATCAGCGAATATTCGAGCCGCAGCCCCCTTCATCACTCTTCGCTGCGCCACCGCAGCTACCTTCGTGCCCCTTCTCTGGGACGGGGGTGGACGCGGATGCTGCCTGACAATCGCCTTTTTCTGCAGACTGTCCTTCAGCACACACCGGCAACTCGGTTTTCGCAGCATTTGCTGCCGCGCACTTGCCTTCACCGCAAGCGGCCTGCGAGGCTTTCGGCTGATTCCCCTCCTGCTTGACCGGGGTAGATTCGGCAAATGCCGCACCACCAGCCAGCAAACCGGCAAGCGCCAGTAATGCGGAAGATTTCGACATAAAAAGATTCCTTAAAAATCAATTTCCGGAATTAAAAGCATCTAGCGCACGGGCGGAATACACCATTGCCGCACCAGCATTCATGGCAACGGCCACACCCAACGCTTCGGCAAGTTCCTGTTCAGTGGCGCCAACCTTGCGCGCCGCTTCCGCATGCACCGTGATGCAGCCGTCACAACGGGTCGTAACTGCAACAGCCATGGCAATCAATTCGCGTGTTTTCGCATCCAGCACGCCACCTTCGCCGTTGGCTTTGGCAAGGGTTTGATAACCCTTCATCGTGTCGGGGCTGAGTTTGCTGAAACCACCCAGTTTGCCCATGAGCCAAGTCCGATATTCTTTCCAGTTCAACATAATAAAAACCTCATAACTAACAGAAGGAAGGTCGGGCATTGTAGAGGCGGCGTGTTAAGCTGATAAGCCGGAAAACACGCAAAAAAACGCCCCAGCGTCTCAATACCGCATCATCATGAACCTTCCCCCTACATCTACATAAAGGAACCCCATCATGCTATTTGTGGACAACCAGGAAAACACCGACCCGCGCACCAATATCGCGCTGGAAACCTATCTCGTTGAAAACCGCCTCACCGATCAGCCGCTGCTGCTTTTCTACATCAACGAACCCTCCATCATCATCGGCCGTAACCAAAATACCGTTGAAGAAGTGAACCAGCGCTACGTCGAAGAACACGGCATCCACGTCGTGCGCCGCATGTCTGGTGGCGGTGCGGTCTACCACGACCTCGGCAACTTCTCCTACTGCTTCATCCAGGAAGAACACGGCCCGGCACGCGATTTCAGCGTTTTCACCCGCCCCGTCATCGAAGCCCTGCACCAGATGGGCGTCGCCGGCGCCAAACTTGAAGGCCGGAACGACCTGCTTATTGACGGCAAAAAATTCTCCGGCAACGCCATGTACATCAGAAATGGCCGCATGACCGCACACGGCACCATCCTCTATGACGCCGACCTTGACGCCGTCACTGCCGCACTCAAACCGCGCGCCGACAAAATCGAATCCAAGGGCATCAAATCCGTGCGCAGCCGCGTGACCAACATCCGCCCCTACGTCGCTGACGCCTACCAGCACCTGAACACGCGCGAATTTCGTGACCACCTGCTCCTGCGTATCTTCGGCGTGAATAACCGTGCCGACGTACCCGAATACACACTCAGTACTGACGACTGGGCACAAATCGCGGCCATCCGTGCTGAACGCTTTGCCAACTGGGACTGGAACTACGGCCGCTCCCCAGCCTTCACCAGCGAGCGCTACCACAAATACCCGCAAGGCGCGGTGGATTTCCGCTTCAACGTCGAACAGGGCGGCAATATCAAAGAAATCAAAATCTACGGCGATTTCTTCGGCGTGGGCGATATCGCCGATGTCGAAAAACGGCTGACCGGCATCCCTTACCGCCGCGACGCTATCGCTGCTGCCTTTGCCGACATTGACACTGCGCTTTATTTCGGCGGCATCGCTGCGAAAGACCTCATTGATCAACTGGTCGGCTGATGCCAAGCGGGGTAAAACCTGGCTTCGCCGCCAAGCGGGATAAAACCTGGGCTCGCCAAGCGGGATAAACACTGGGCCCGCCAGTCGGGGTAAAACCTGGGTTCGCCAAGCGGGATAAAACCTGGGTTCGCCGAGCGGGATAAACACTGGGCTCGCCGCCAAGCGGGATAAAACCTGGGTTCGCCGCCAAGCGGGATAAACACTGGGCTCGCCAAGCGGGATAAACACTGGCTTCGCCGAGCGGGATAAACACTGGGCTCGCCGCCAAGCGGGATAAACACTGGGCTCGCCAAGCGGGACAAACATTGGTACAAAAAAAGCGGGGCATTGCCCCGCTTCCTTATTTTGCGACCCCCAGCTGATCCAGCATGAAGGCGTACATTTCCGCCGTTTCGCGATAGCGGCGGAAGCGGCCGGATTTACCGCCGTGTCCCGCTTCCATATTGGTGCGGAAGAGGATGGGGTAGCTGCCGGTGTTCACGTCACGCAGGCGGGCGACATATTTCGCCGGTTCCCAGTATTGCACTTGCGAGTCCCACAGGCCGGTGCCGACAAACATCGCCGGATAGGCTTGCGCTTTCAGGTTGTCGTAGGGCGAATAGGAGAGCATGTAGGCATAGCTGTCGGCACTCGCTTCCGGGTTGCCCCATTCATCGTATTCGTTGGTGGTGAGCGGGATGCTCGGATCCAGCATGGTGGTGACCACGTCAACGAAAGGCACTTGCGAGAGGATGACGCGGTAATCTTCCGGCGCCATGTTGCTGATGGCACCCATCAGCAGGCCGCCGGCGCTGCCGCCCAGCGCCGCAACGCGGTCTTTCGCGGCGTATTGGTGTTCAACGAGGTAACGCGTGATGTCAATGAAGTCGGTAAAGGTGTTCTTTTTGTGCAGCAATTTGCCGTTTTCATACCATTCACGCCCCATTTCCTGGCCGCCGCGTATGTGCGCCAGCGCATAGACCATGCCACGGTCAAGCAGGCTGACGGTGCTGGCGCTGAAGCCCGGATCCATCGAAAGGCCGTAGCTGCCGTAGCCATATTGCAAGAGCGCCGCCGTGCCATCGCGCTTGAAATCCTTGCGGTACACCAGCGTGGCCGGCACTTTCGTACCATCGCGCACCGGTACCCACAGCCGCTCGGTGGTGTACTGGTGGCGGTCATAACCCGGCACCGGCTGCTGTTTCAGTTCGCGCCGCTCGCCGGTTGCCATGTTCATTTCATAGACAATCGCGGGCGTGGTCATCGAGGTGTAGCTGTAGCGCAGCCAGGGCGTGTCCGCTTCGGGATTGGCGGAAAGCCCCATCGAATAGGCGGGTTCGTCCGCCTTCACATACTCGCTCGTGCCGTCCTTTTTCAGGATGCGGATGCGTTCCAAGCCTTCGGATCGCTCGCCGATGACGCTGAAATCGTCAAAAAGCTCGACATCTTCGACAAGGATGGTGGGATCGTGTGCGATCCACTCCTGCCAGTCTTTACGCGCGGTGGCATTGTCGGCAGCGGTCATCACTTTGAAATTGCGCGCGCCGTCGGCGTTGGTGCGGATGACCCAGCGTCCGCCGAAGTGGTCGGCGCCGTATTCCACGTCGCGCTCGCGCGGGGCGAATACCTTAAATTCGCCGGGATTCTTCGCATCGGCATAGCGCATTTCATCGGAAACGGTGCTGCTGGCTTGAATCAGCAGGTAGGCCTCGTCGCGGGTGCGGCCCAGGCTGAGATAGAAACTGTCGTCCGCTTCCTCATAGACCACCACATCATCCTTGCTGTCCGTGCCGAGAACGTGCTTCTTCACCCGCTTGCTGAGCAGCGTTTCCGGGTCATTCTCGATATAAAACAGCGTCTTGCCATCATCCGCCCACAGCGCGCTGCCGTTTGTGCCGCTGATGGTGTCAGGCAAGAGCTTGCCGCCCGCCAAATCGGTAACGCGCAACGTGTACTGGCGGCGGCCATTGGTGTCTTCCGCCCAGACCATTTTCTGATTATCGAGCGTAATATCCACCGGCGCGGCGCTGAAATAATCATGCCCTTCGGCGAGCTTGTTCACATCGAGCAAGACCTCTTCGCTAGCAAAATCGCCTGCTTCATTCGCCTTGCGGATAGACAGAGCATCCACGCCATCGCCCGCCGCGCGGCGTGCATACACCGGATAATCCTTGCCGTTTTCAAAGCGCGTGTAATACCAGAAGCCATGCTCGCGATATGGCACAGAACTGTCATCTTGCTTGATGCGGCTGACAATCTCGTCGAACAACTTGTCTTCAAGCGGCTTTAACGGTTTCAACACCGCATCGGCATAATCATTTTCCGCCTGCAAATACGCGAGCATCTTGGCATCCTTGCGCGCATCATCGCGCAGCCAGTAATACTCATCCTGCCGCTCGCCATGCGGCGATTTCACGGTGTGCGGACGCTTTTCAACATCAGGCGGGGTTTGGGCTTGGGCTATATTCATCGCAAGTACCAGGGATAACAAAAAAGAAGAAACTTTCATGCCGGATTATTCCTCGGACATTTTGGGAAAACCTTTCGGCTCGACATAAGTGTGCTTATCGGCATCAAATTGCCAGATAAATTTCTCACTTTTCAATGTCTTGACAGGTTTTGGCTTGGCATTCTTACCCTTGCCGGATTTAGCCATACCGATAAAACCATCCAGCGATAATTCCAGCGGATAAACATTACCAACAGCAGGCAAATCCTCGCGCACCGCGTATTTCACCTGCACATCCGCACACTGTGACAAATCTTCCGGCTCGCAGCCGTCTTCCTCGCTGAAATTACTAAAACCGGACGGCACGAACGCGGCATGTATTGCCTTGCCATCATCCAGCAAAATCACCTGCGACGACCACGAACCGCCCCAAGCGGCATCGCCGATAAACGTCGTCGCGCCCCACAGATCCTTGCCGAAAAGCTGCCATTGCCACTCAGTCGGGGCAATGCCGTACTTGCCGAAACCCTCTCCCTGATACTGCGTCGCCGGCTGCCAGTCCTTGCCGTCCGCAGACGAAAACGCAAACAGCGCGACCATGCCCGGTGCGCTGTGCGGCGTGTGCAGATTATCGCCGGCAAACAGCAAATAGCGGCGTTTGCCAGCGGCAACATCCACCACCTTCTCGCTGACCAGCCGCAGACAGTAGCCTTCCAAACCGCCATCGCTGTCGGCATTCTCAACTTCCTTCATCGGCGCAAAATGGCAATCCTTGAGCTTATCCTCGGCAGCAAGGTGATTAGCGTCATCATTGAAGACCTTTAACGCCTCGGCATTCTCCGGAAAATGCTTGTCCAGCGTATCCTGCACTAATGAATCGGCATCAGCGGCCAGTGCCTGCACCGTGGCGAAAGCAGATAAAACCAGTAAAGAACGGCGGAATGACATACAAACCTCTCAAATTAAAGAAAAACAAATTAAAAATACAAAGGGCGGATAATCATCCGCCAGCAAAACCATCATAACGTAAAAGGCGGGATAACTTCCCGCCTATACAAGATGTAAATATTACAGCTTTTTATTGATTACCGGCATTTTCCACATCATCCAAAAATCTGAGTGACTTGGGATAATCCGCAGGCATTACATATTCATGCTTATCCGGATTATAGGAGAAGAGGAATTTTTCATTTTTGTATTCCTTGGTGGGCTGTGTTTTAGCTTTCTTGCCCTTACCAACTAATTTCATCCCGTCATAACCATTGACCGTTACCTGCAAAGGGTAAGTGTTACCCATTGCAGGCAAATCTTTGCGTATTTCTACTGTGCCTTCCAATGATATATTACTCGCATAACAGTCTGCTTGACTCCTCTCCGCTATCTTCAAATATTCTTTATCACCACAATCTGCTATAGCAGTGGTATCAATATATGTAGAAATTGCGGCTTCGCGAATTTCCTTGCCATCATCATGCAAAATGTGTGTTGAGCCTTCCGTTGCGCCACCTTGGGAAAAACCGCCTTCTGTTATGACGCCCCATACACCTGGCCCGGTTTCCAGCCATTTAGCTTCACTACTGCTTTTGCCCCAAGAGCCGTTACCACCTTCCGTTTCTTTATGGGCAAGCAACTGCCAGTCCTTACCATCGGCGGAAGTGAAAACAAATAAACTGTCTAACCCCGTACAGCCATGACAGCTAACCAGTTTATCTCCGGAAAAGAAAACATAACGCCGCTTCCCTTGCGCCGTATCAGCAATCTTCTCGCTGACAAAATTCATGCAATAGCCGTCTATCGGTGCATCTTTATCCTCAGCGCCGTCAATCCTTTTGAAATGGCATTGTTTGATAACTTCCTCGCCCTCTTTATTTTCATTAAAAGCCTTCAGCGCTTTTTCATTATGGGGATATTGCTTTTCCAATAACTGCTGTACAAACGCATCCGGTTTTTCCGCTTGCGCAGATACCATTTGCGTCGTGGCCAATAACGATACAGCCAAAAGGGTAGGGGTGAATTTCATGAAAAATCCTTGGTTAGTTTGATGAATGCGCGAATTGCGCGGAAAGATTTTACGTTTACCGCCGGATGGTGGTCAATCAGCGGCAAAGCGGATGACGTACTCACGGATATTGGGTGCAAATTATCCGTCTATATTGCCGTTTGCCAGGATGGGCGGATAATCGTTTTGTTGATGGACACCCCGCTATAATGCCCGTCTTTTTAACCAACCAAGGAATCATCATGCGCGCAAGCAACCGTCGCCCCGATCAACTCCGCCCTATCAGCATCGAGCGCGGTGTCAATAAATACGCCGAAGGTTCGGCACTTATCCGCTGTGGCGACACCCATGTTCTCTGCACCGCCAGTGTGGATGAAAAAGTTCCCCCCTTCCTGCGCGGCAAAAATCAGGGCTGGGTTACCGCCGAATACGGTATGTTGCCGCGCGCCACGCATGAACGCGTCGTGCGTGAAGCCGCGCGTGGCAAACAGCAGGGACGCACGGTTGAAATCCAGCGCCTTATTGGTCGTTCGCTGCGTGCCGCCGTGGATCTCACCGCCCTTGGCGAACGCGCCATCACCATTGACTGCGACGTGCTGCAAGCAGACGGTGGCACCCGCACTGCGGCCATCAGTGGTGGTTTTGTCGCGCTTGCAGATGCCATCCGCACCCTCATCCAGCGCGGCAAACTCAAACAGAACCCGCTGCACGGACAAATCGCCGCTGTTTCGGTTGGCATCTATCGCGGTACGCCATTGCTCGACCTCGAATATAGTGAGGACAGTGAAGCCGAGACGGATATGAATATTGTCATGAATGACGGCGGCGGCTTCATCGAAGTGCAGGGGACTGCCGAAGGGCATGCCTTCCGCCCTGAAGAAATGCAAGCGATGATGCAGCTTGCGCAACAGGGTGTCCGCGAAATCATGGAAATTCAGAAACAGGCGCTGGGGCTGTGAGTAACCGTATTGTGCTCGCCAGCAATAATGGCAAAAAAATCCGCGAGCTCAGCGCCATCCTCGCGGCAAGTGGCATCCACATCCTGCCGCAAAGCGATTTTGGCATTGCTGAGGTGGCAGAAACCGGCACAACTTTCATCGAAAATGCTCTTATCAAGGCGCGCCATGCTGCCGCTGCAAGTGGTCTGCCCGCCATCGCCGATGACTCTGGCCTGTGCGTACCGGCGCTCGGCGGTGCCCCCGGCATCTATTCAGCGCGCTACAGCGGCGAAGGCGATGCTGGTAATAACCGCAAGCTGCTCGCTGCTCTAGCGGATGTTGCCGACCGCCGCGCCTACTATGCCTGTCTCATCGTCTATCTGCGCCATGCTGATGATCCTTTGCCGCTTATTGCAGAGGGGCTGTGGCACGGACACATCACCGACGCCCCGCGTGGCGACGGCGGTTTTGGCTACGACCCGCTTTTTATCCCTGACGGTCACACGCAAACCGCAGCCGAATTGACGACAGAGGAAAAGAACCGTATCAGCCACCGGGCAAAGGCTCTCACCACCTTTGCTACGGTTTATGCCGCCGTCTCGGCATAAAATTTGGCGACGTAAAAAACCGCCAAGCGGGATAAATACTGGGATCCCAGATGCCCGCCAAGCGGCGCAAATACTGGACCGCCAAGCGGCGTAAATGCTGGTTTTGTACTCCCCCCTTCCGGCCTGCGGCCACCTTCCCGGGTACCCATGAAAAAAATGCGAGCATTTTTTTCATGGGAGC
>CAURDG010000030.1:0-11494 GCA_963523555.1 uncultured Cardiobacterium sp. | reverse complement strand
GTGAAGAAGCGGATGGCAATCAGGATGGCTACGACAATTTCTGCGGCGAGAAACATAGCAAAATAGGTGTAGCCGACTCGCGGCGGCTGGCGGCGGGTGATGATACCGATGGTGACGAGCGCGAGGAAAGCAATGGCCGCGAGTGCAACGAGGTAGCCAATGACGACGAGGCCAATCAGGGAATAGCGGGCGATAGGCTGATGCGCCGGTTCTGCCGCAATCCAGGCGGCGAGCAGGAGGAGGACGTTGTCAATGTCAAACATGGAGACTCCGGGGATTAGGGGCAGGATTATGGCATTGTGCCAGCTCACCACCCCAAGGTTTCTTCTAAGCTGGGCAGCGTACCATCCCGCCGGTGGAGTGCCGCACATATATTGATGTCGGTTGCCAGATTCCAGGCAGTGGCTTCGCTGGTGGCGATCAGAGCCTGATATTTGTAATTGTAGATAGCGGCAGGATTAAGCGGCAGCGGGCCTTTTGCTGCTTGCAAATGGGTGAGTTCGAGGCTGGTCGCCTGTTCCACCCCGTCAATGTTGCGGTGCCAGATAACCAGTTTCAGTAACACCCCGTTATTGTGTGTACCAGTGGCTTTTGACTTGTGCGTGGTTGATGTCGCTCCAGGCAATGCTACCGCTGCCGTAGGGGCGGACGTGATAATGCACACCAAAACTGTCGAGGCGGATAAATCCTTTTCCGTAATACCGCCCAGGCTGGCAGTAGCGTATGAGGCGGTGGCAGATATAGACGAACAACAACCCGCCCAAGAATAACCCCAGCGTTTTCAGTATGTTTTCACGGCTGGCATGGCCGGGCATGAACAGCAGGGCAACGCTAGCGAAGCTTGTGAACAGGGCGCTGATGATGGCAAACAAGGTAAAGATGCCCGCCATCCAGCCCAAGGGTTCTCGCGCTATCAGCCATTCTTTTTTCATCAGGGGATTCCTTATTTGTGCGCGGTGGCAGGTGTTCAGGGTATCGGTAAGTTCCTGCGCGCAGCGGATAATCCGACAAGACTGTCATCCAAGGACGTAATACGGCGGTGGATATGAAAAAACCACGATTTCATAACGATTCTTCTTGCGCAGCCTGTTTCATTTCCTGCAATTGCAGCAGCTTTTTCTTCTTTTTGTGATGCCAATATAGCCCTATCGTGCCGCCCACGATAACGTTCTTGAACACGATACCGGGTAACGTATCCTCACCTCTGAAATAATAGCCGATAAGGTTGAGGGCAGTTAAACCTGTTATAAGAAACAAAATATAACTGGCGGAATAAAATCCCAGTCTGGATAAATAGCGTTCCGTATCGATTGCCATATCGCGCTGCATCAATAACTCCTGATAGGCAGGGCTTTCCGTAATATAGAGATGGATAAACAGCAACAGGATAAATAACAGTACTTCATAAAAATCAGGCGGACCACCTTTAACTTCATGATGCAAGATATTGATGAAAAGAACGGCAAGCAGGAAATAATACACACAGGCCAGACAACGGGCCATCTCCGTATTGATGGCATATTCCTGCCGCTCATCAGGATATGGGCGGCCATTAACGATACTGCGCCAAAGATATTGGGGGAGCGAGAACATCAGACCTCCTTGTCGGTTTCAGAATCGGTGGTTACCGCCTGTTTGGCGGCGAGAATTTTAAGAGCCTCTTTTTTGTTGCGGCGATAGTAAGACGCTCCCATCAATAGTCCATAGCTGTATATAAAGAGAATGGAGTTCAACGGTTGATATACGGCAAATGCCAGTTTCTCGAAACTCATAGTAATTATGAGCGATGACATATAGGCGCCAAAAATGATGGCCCATTTTTTATGGTATTCCAGGTATTGAGGTAGGCTTTGTAGGGTAATATTAATTTCTTGTCCCCGTAATTCCTGGCAATGTTCATTAGTCAGGGTAAATATCCCCACAAAGGCGAAGTTAATTAACAACACGATCGTCACTGTGCTCATGAAAATCCCTTCCAGACGGTCATGCGCAAACATTATCAGTAAGAGAATAAAATTAAACCAATAAAGGTAAATCAGGCAACGCGCCAATTCTGCATTGATAATGCGTTCCTGCCGTTCATCAGGCTCACTATCGCTATTCAAGAAAGAGCGGTACAGGGCTTTATGCAGTGGGTTCATCGTCGTCTCTCCCGTCGTTGTCTTCCCAGAAAAGGGTGTTCAAGTCACTGTCCAGCGCGCGGGCGATGCGGATGGCAAGCGCCAGCGTCGGGTTGTAGTCCTGGTTTTCCAGCAGGTTGATGGTCTGGCGTGAGACGTTGACGGCTTGCGCCAATGCCTGTTGCGAGAGCCCTTTTTCCTGCCGGTAGATTTTTACGCGGTTCACAGTGTCCCTTTTGTCGTGTATAGCCGACATGTTAAGGATTTTTACGCAAAAATGTCAACTATAAGCGACATTTTACTGGGGTGCCGCATGGGCAAGCTGTCAGCTGCGCGCTTTGTGATGAGGCGAAAGACAGTTGCCGAGTCAGGGAAACTTCATCTCCTTGCGCATGATTGGGTCCAGGATTTATCCCGCTTGGCGGGCGGCAGCGTACAATGCCGCCCGTTTTTTTGTGCGGAGGGATGATGCTGATTTTGCTGAACAAGCCGTTTAACGTGCTATGCCAGTTCACCGACAAATCCGGGCGGGCGACGCTCGCCGATTATGTGGATGTGCCGAACGTCTATCCGGCGGGATTGCTGGATTTTGACAGCGAGGGACTGGTCGTGCTTACCGACGATGGTCGCTTGCAGGCGCGTATCGCTGACCCGCGTTTCAAGCTGGCGAAGCGTTACTGGGTGCAGGTGGAAGGTGAGGCGGATGAAGCGGCGCTCGCACAGTTGCGCGCGGGGCATGGCGGAAGGCTTCTCCGCTGTGGTTGTGCTCCTCGTCGCCGCCGGAATCTTCGCGCACGGCCTGGAAAGCATCGGCTTCGTCAAGGCATTGATCGAATCCGCACAAAGCACCGGCGCAGCGGCAAACGTCGTCATGCTGGCGCTGGTCATCATCACCCTGATCGTTGCCATCGCTGCCGGATCGGGCAACGCCGCCTTCTTCGCCTTCGTTGAACTTGCGCCGAAGCTCGCCGGCCAGATGGGGATCAACCCCGCCTACCTCATCGCGCCGATGATGCAGGTCTCAAACACCGGACGCAGCCTGTCGCCGGTCTCCGGCGTGATGGTCGCCGTCTCCGGCGCAGCCAAAATCTCGCCGCTGCTGCTCGTCAAACGCAACAGCGTACCGGGTCTGGTCGCGGTGCTCGTGGTCGTGGTGTACACCATGATGTTCATCCCCAAATAAGCGGCGAATCTCCACTTGCCGCCGCTACTGCGGCGGCTTTTTTATATTCGCTGTTTCCAGCCGGATAGCAACGACTAGCCATCTTGTTAAGCAAATTCAGCCTTTAATCGCACAAATACAGAATAAAAAACCACCAAAAGGACGAAACCAAGCATAAAAGCCCAAGAATCATCGTTTTTTCACTAAAAAATCTTTGTCAGCCCCAGAAAGCGTGCTACGCTGTCGCGTCCGCATGAACCGACGGAAACATCCCGATAAACCCCATGAAAAACAAAGAGGTATCCCATGACAGTCAGCACGTCCCGGCGCAGTCTCTTCACCCGTTTCCTTGACGGTGTGGAAAAGGCGGGCAACAAACTGCCCGATCCGGTCTTCATCTTCATCATCCTCTGCGCCATCATCCTCATCGCCTCCTGGCTGTGTGCGCTGGCGGGCGTAACCGCCACCAACCCCGCCGACGGCAAAATCATCACCGCCGTCAACCTGCTGAACCGCGAAAACATCGTGCGCATCATCGAAGACGCGGTGAAAAACTTTGCCAGCTTCCCGCCGCTCGGCGTCGTCCTCGCTGCCATGATCGGCGTCGGCGTCGCGGAAAAATCCGGCTGGTTCGAAACGCTGATGAAAGTCGCTGTCGCCCGCGCCCCCGCCAACCTGCTCATCCCCGTCATCATCTTCGTCGGCATCATGGGCAACATGGCCGCCGATGCCGCCATCATCGTCCTGCCGCCGATCGCCGCGCTGCTCTTTCTGCGCATGGGCTATCACCCCATCGCCGGCATGGTCTGCGCCTACGCCGCCTGCCTCGGCGGATTTGCCGCCAACCTCACCGTCGGCCTCACCGATGTACTCGCGCTGACCTTCACCCAACCTGCTGCCGCCCTGATTGACGACAAAGTGCCGCTCAATGCCGCGATGAACTACTACTTCATCGCCGCCTCCACCTTCCTGCTGCTCGTGGTCGCCTGGTGGGTAACGGGCAAAATCCTCCTGCCGCGCATGGGGCAATACACCCCGGAAGCCGGCGTGGTAACAAACGATGATGGCAGCGTCAGCCCCGACGAACGCAAGGCCATGCGCGCCGCAAACTACACCCTGCTCGCCCTGCTCGTCCTGCTGCTCATCCTCACCGTGCCGGAAGGCGCACTGCTGCGTAATGCCGCGACCGGCAGCCTCATCGAAAAATCCCCCCTGATGAACGGCATTGTCTTCATCATTGCCCTGCTCTTCTTCTTCCCCGGCCTGGTCTATGCCTTCGTCGCCGGCACCGCCAAAAGCGGGCGAGACATATCGCGCATGATGGGCGACTCCATGGCAAACATGGGCACCTACATCGTCATCGTCTTCTTTGCCGCGCAGATGCTCGCCTTCTTCAACTGGAGCAACCTCGGCATCATCATCGCCATCAAGGGCGCGGCGCTGCTGGAAGGGCAGAACGGCATCACCCTTATCCTTGGTATCGTTGCCCTCTCGGCGGGCATCAACATGCTTATTGGCAGCGCTTCGGCCAAATGGGCCATCCTTGCCCCCATTTTCGTGCCAATGATGATGCTGCTTGGCTACCACCCTGCCTTCACCCAAATGATCTACCGTGTCGGTGACTCCATCACCAACCCCATCACCCCAATGATGCCCTACATGCCGCTGCTTCTCTCCTACGCACAGCGTTACAGCAAAAACATCGGCATGGGCACCCTCATCGCCGCACTCATGCCTTACACCATTGCCTTTACCATCTTCTGGACCCTGCTGCTCATCGGCTGGTACCTGATGAACTGGCAACTCGGCCCGGGTGGCTTCATCTATCTCTAAACCCAGGAAAACCACTATGGAACCATACCTGCAACAACTCACCGCATGGCGCCGTCACCTGCACCAGCATCCCGAACTCTCCTTCGAAGAAGTGGAAACCAGCCGCTTCATTGCCGAAGAAATGGGCAAACTCAAACACGCAAGCCGCATCGAACGCCTGACCCCGACCAGTGTCGTCGTCGTCTTTGCCACCGGCAAACCCGGCGCCAAAATCGGTCTGCGCGCCGACATAGACGCCCTGCCCATCCAGGAAGAGCGCGACGACCTGCCCTTCCGCTCGGTGAACGACGGCAAAATGCACGCCTGCGGTCACGACGGCCACACCGCCATCCTGATGGCCGCCTGCCGCTATTTTGATGATCACTACGACCAACTCAGCGGCGAAATCCACGCCATCTTCCAGCACGCCGAAGAAAAACTGCCCGGCGGCGCGCGGGAAATGGTCGCCACCGGCTACTTCGACGATTTCGACTTCATCTACGGCCAGCATCTCTTTTCCACCTCGCCCGTTGGCATCCTCGACATCAAGGACGGCATGGCCAGCGCCAATACCGACGCCTACTACCTCACCATACGCGGCAAGGGCGGACACGCCGCCATGCCCGAAGGCAGTATCGACCCCGTCGTTATTGGTGCCCAGTTCGTCACCCTGCTGCAAAGCATTGTCGCCCGCCGCGTCTCGCCGCACGATGCCCTGGTCATCTCCAACACCGTCTTCCGCGCCGGCCACGCCCAGAACGTCATCCCCGACAGCGCCGAACTCGTCGGCAGCGTCCGCACCACCAGCGAAGAACACCGCCAGTTTGCGCGCAAAGCCATCGAAGACCTCATCAAAAACCTCTGCGCGGCAAACGGCGCGAGCTACGAACTCGACTACCAAATCGGCTACGACGTTACCTGGAACGATCCGGCGAAAACCGCCATCGTGCGCGAACTCGCTACCGCCCGCTTCGGCGCAGAACACATCGTCAGTCTGCCGGGTATGATGGGCGGCGAAGACTTCAGCGCCTTCGCCCGCTGTGCTCCTGCCACCTACGCTGTGATCGGTTCCGGCGCGCCCAACTTTGACTACCCGCACCATCATCCCAAATTTGGCCTGGACGAACGCTGCTTCGCCATCGGCCTGCAAATGATGATTGACGTCGGTATGAACAGTGCCCGCTTCAAGTCACAGATTTAACCCCCATGCCAATCACAGGAACCCTCCCATGAATCTCATCCGCCGCTTCCTCCTCACCCTGCCCATGCTTGCCACTGCCGCCCTCGCGCAAAACGCACCGCTGACCATCGACAGCCGTTACGACTTCGCCGCCACCGTCACCGCTCTGGAGACCGCCATCCAGGAAAAAGGCATGACCCTCTTCGCCCGTATTGACCATCAGGCGGCGGCGAAAGAGGCAGGACTCGACATGCAGCCTGCCACCGTCCTCATCTACGGCTCGCCCAAAGCCGGTACGCCGCTGATGCAAAACGATCCAACCCTCGCCCTGCAACTGCCGCTGAAAGTGCTCATCACCGAGAACGACGGCAAAGTGCAGGTGCTGCTGAACAGTGCCGAACAAGTGGTGGCGCGCAGCAACACCCCGTACAGCGCCGTGGAAAACACCCTCGCCAATGCGGAAAAACTGATACGCGCGACCGTCGCCGTGCAACCGTAAAACCCCAGAAAATACCCCGCTTAGCGGGGCCGGGATTTATCCCGCTTGGCGGGCGGCAGCGTACAATGCCGCCCGTTTTCTTGTGCGGAGGGATGATGCTGATTTTGCTGAACAAGCCGTTTAACGTGCTATGCCAGTTCACCGACAAATCCGGGCGGGCGACGCTCGCCGATTATGTGGATGTGCCGAACGTCTATCCGGCGGGATTGCTGGATTTTGACAGCGAGGGACTGGTCGTGCTCACCGACGATGGCCGCTTGCAGGCACGCATCGCCGACCCGCGTTTCAAGCTGGCGAAGCGCTACTGGGTGCAGGTGGAAGGTGAGGCGGATGAAGCGGCGCTCGCGCAGTTACGCGCCGGGGTGTGGCTGAAGGACAAGAAGGCGCAGACGGCGCGCAAGACGCTGCCTGCCGAAGTGCGCCGCATCGCGCCACCTGCGCTGTGGCCGCGCGAGCCGCCGGTGCGGTTCCGCAAAACGGTGCCGGATTCGTGGCTGGAAATCGTTATCCGCGAAGGGCGTAACCGCCAGGTGCGGCGGATGACGGCAGCGGTTGGCCTGCCGACGCTGCGCCTGGTACGGGTGCAGGTTGGTGATTGGTCTTTGGGCGCGCTACAATCCGGGCATTGGCAATTTGTTAAAAAATGAGGTTTTTATGTTGAAGGAAGCGATTGATTTGCTGGTGCATGGCCAGGATGTGCCACCGGAGTTAATGCGCAACGTCATGCTGGCGCTGATGCATGGCGAGGCTGATCCGGCAGCGGTTGGTGCCTTTTTAACGGCGCTGACGCTGAAAGGCGAGACGGCAAGCGAGGTGACGGCGGCAGCGCAGGTGATGCGCGAACTGGCAAAACCCGCCGATTTGGGCGAGGGCGTGCTGGTGGATCCCGTTGGCACCGGCGGCGATGGCGCCAGTCTTTTTAACGTCTCGACGGCAGCGGCGGTGATTGCCTCTGCCGGCGAGGTGAAGATCGCCAAGCACGGTAACGTCGCCGCCAGCAGCGCTTCCGGTAGCGCCGATGTCTTGCGTCAGGCGGGCGTGGTCGTGGATCTCGAACCCGCACAGGTGAAAGCATGTATTGCGGAAACGGGTTTCGGCTTCATGTTCGCCCAGGCCTATCACCAGGCGATGCGCCATGTCGTGCCCATCCGTCGCGCCATCGGCATCCGCACCGTGTTTAACGTCCTGGGCCCGCTGGCTAACCCCGCCGGCGTCAAGCATCAGGTGCTGGGCGTGTTCAGCAAAGCGTGGCTGTGGCCGATGGTCGAAGTGGCGCGCTCGCTCGGCGCCAAGCGGGTGCTGGCGGTGCATTCGCAAAACGGGCTGGACGAATTTAGCGTCACGGCGGTGAATCACGTCGTCGAACTGCGTAACGACGGCATCATTTTCGATCACGAAGTAGATCCCAAAACTTTCGACATGACATACAGCGACCACAGCCCGCTGCAAGTCAAGGATGCGGCGCAAAGTCTGGCGCTGATTGAGCAAGTGTTTGCGACAGGCGAACCCGCGATCGGCTTCGACATGCTGGCGCTAAACGCAGCGGCGATATTCCTCGTCGCCGGAAAAGTGGCGGATTTGGCGGAAGGGGTGGAACTCGCCCGCAGCCTGATGCGCGACGGCAGCGCAACGCGGCAGTTAAGCCGCATCGCTGCCTGCTCACAACGTTTACAAGGAAATAAATGATGGCAACGATTCTGGATGAAATCCTCGCGCACAAGCGGCAGGAAGTGGCCGCGCAGAAACAGCGCATTGACATGGACCAGCTGGTCGCGAACATCGCCGCCAGCAACGACGCGCCGCGCGGCTTCATGAAAGCGCTCTTGGCGCGGGTTGCGGTCGGCGGCACGGCAGTCATCGCCGAAATCAAGAAAGCCTCGCCCAGCCTCGGCGTCATCCGCGCCAACTTCGATCCGGTGGCGATTGCCGAAAGCTACGCGGAAGCCGGCGCCGCCTGCCTGTCGGTCTTGACCGACGAAAAATACTTTCAGGGCAGCGCCCGCTACCTGCGCCTGATCCGCAGCGCGGTCGGCCTGCCGCTTTTGCGCAAAGACTTCATTATTGACGAATACCAAATCGTCGAAGCGCGCGCCCTCGGCGCTGATGCCGTGCTGCTTATTGCCGCCGCCCTGAGCGACGACGAACTGGCGCAATTCACCCGCGTCGCCCACGACCTGGGGCTGGACGTGCTGGTCGAAGTGCATGACGAAGCCGAATGCGAACGCGCACTCAAATTGCCGCTGCGCGTTATCGGCGTCAACAACCGCAACCTGCATGACTTCTCTGTCTCGCTCGACACCTCAAAACGCATCAAGGCCATGCTGCCGCCGGATTACCTGCTGGTTTGCGAAAGCGGTATCCACACCCGCGCCGACATTGATGAAATGCAGGCAGCGGACATTCACGCCTTCCTCGTTGGCGGTGCGCTGATGCAGGCGGAAGATCCCGGCGCAGCGCTGACCACGCTGCTTGCGCCAGCGGGATAAACCCGACCGACAACATGAAAAGGCAGACCACCGCGTCTGCCTTTTTTGCTGGCCGTCGCCAAGCGGGATAAAACCTAGGCTTGTCGTCAAGTGGGATAAAACCTGGGCTCGCCAAGCGAGGAAAACGCTGGGCTCGCCAAGCGGGATAAAACCTGGGCTCGCCAAGCGAGGTAAAACCTGGGCTCGCCAAGCGAGGTAAAACCTGGGCTTGCCGCCAAGCGAGGTAAAACCTGGGCTTGCCGCCAAGCGAGGTAAACGTTGGGCTCGCCAAGCGAGGAAAACACTAGGCTTGTCGCCAAACGAGATAAAGGCTGGGTTTGTGGGGAAGGCAGGGCACCAAGCGAGGTAAACACTGGGCTCGCCGCCAAGCGGGATAAATACTGGGCTCGCCAAGCGGGACAAAACCTGGGCTCGCTGCCAAGCGAGGAAAACACTGGGCTCGCCAAGCGAGGTAAAGCCTGGGCTTGCCGCCAAGCGAGGTAAAACTTGGGTTTGCGAGAAGGGCAGGGCGCCAAGCGAGGTAAAACCTGGGCTCGCCGCCAAGCGGGACAAAACCTGGGCTCGTCGTCAAGCGAGATAAAACCTGGGTTCATCAGGCCAGAAGAAACGGGTGATGGCAGAAACATCTAACCCGCCTGCTTGCGGCAGGGGCGCACCATTTTTGCATGGCGGGCGTCATAATCCCGTCCCCAGTCACAGAGGGCGTGCAATATCGGCAGCAGGCTGCGTCCCTCATCCGTCAGGTGGTATTCCACGCGTGGCGGCACCTCGGCATATGCCGTGCGGCCAATCAGTTCATCCCCTTCCAGTTGGCGCAGTTGCTCGGTCAGCACTTTCGCACTGATGCCGTTCAGCAGAGCCAGCAGGTCGCGGGTACGTTTTGCCCCGCTGCTCAAGTGGTAGAGAATCAGGCATTTGTATTTGCCGCCCACCAGCTTCATCGCCATTTCAATAGCGGAAATCTGTTTCATCGCTCATCCGTTGTTGTTGTCAAAAACTTACTTTGTGGTGCGTTACGCACGGGTAAGTGCCTTATTTTTCAGCAGGTTAACTGTGACTATACTGACCGCCCCTTCACAATATCACAGGATTTTCCATGTCATTTTTTGAATGTTTGCAAAAGCGCCGTTCCGTCCGCCATTTCGACCCGCAAGCGACCATCCACCGCGAAACGCTGCTTGCCCTGCTTGATACGGCCTGCCGCGCGCCAAGCAGCAATAACAGCCAGCCGTGGCGTTTTCTGGTGCTAACTGACCCTGGGTTACGACAAAAACTGCTGCCCATTGCTTACGGGCAAGAGCAGGTGCTGACGGCATCGGCACTTGTTCTGGTCTGCGCTGACCGCACGGCTTACGGTGAGGACAACCTGCGCCGCATTCATCAGGCCCAGTTTGAGGATGGCCGCTTTGACGCTGCAACGCGGGATCGCCTGATTGAACGTGGTAGTGCTTTTTACCGCGATGTGCTGACTGAGCGCGAGACGGCGCACACGCAGGGCATAGACATTGGCCTGTGGGCAATGACCTTCATGCTGGCGGCTGCCGAAACGGGCTGGCAGACGGTACCGATGAGCGGCTTTCAACACGGCGCGCTACGGGAACTGCTGGCATTGCCGCCACAGTACGACGAGTTACTGCTGCTCGCCATCGGCAAGGAAACGCAACCTGCCCACCGAACCCTGCGCCGTCCGGCAGCAGAACTGACTGGCTGGAACACCCTGCCGCCGTTATAGGGATATTGCCGCCAAGCGAGGTAAAACCTGGGTTTGCCGCCAAGCGAGGTAAAACCTGGGCCCGCACCGAGCAGGATAAATACTGGGTTCGCGTCAAGCGGGATGAATACTGGGCCTGCGCCAAGCGGGATAAACACTAGGCCCGCGCCAAGCAGGATAAATACCGGGTCCACGCCAAGCGGGATAAATACTGGACCCGCACCAAGCGGGATAAATACTGGCCCCGCATCAAGCAGGAAAAATATGGTGGCGGTAGATATCTAATACGCCGTGAATGTCTGCTTTCGGACTGATGTAGTGGCAAACGGCTTTGACGGCATCTGCCGCATTAGCCGGGCAGGCCGCAAAGTCAACTTCGGTAAGGATGGGCAGGTCGCCCTGGGAATCGCCGATGGCAGCGAGACGGAGCGGCGCCGCTTCGCGCCCGGTGTGGTGCAGGAAGTGCTGTACGCCCGTCCATTTGTTGACACCGTGCGGGGCGATGTCGAGGGCGCGCCCGGAGC
>CAURDG010000029.1:0-11643 GCA_963523555.1 uncultured Cardiobacterium sp. | reverse complement strand
CGCCTACATGAGCGCGCTGGCCTACACCTTCCTCTGGGAACAGCTCGCCAAATAACCCGGAAACACGACACAAGGGCAAGTACAAGACTGCCCTTGCTGCCCTCTATGATTTGTTCCCTCAAACTATGGGGCATATAATCCCGCTACATTCCCGCTTCGAGACCTCCATGCACCTCGATATCCTGCACAGCGCCGACCCCCGCCGCTATCCTGCCCGCATCAATGCCGCCCTCAACTGGTTGCGCGCCCACGACCCCATCTCCCTCACCGCTGGCCGTTATGACATTGACCCCGCCATGCGCGCCGAAAAATTCAGCCTGACGACCCGCTCGCGCGAAACCCTCGCACCTGAGGTGCACCGCGACCACATCGATATCCATTACCTCATCCACGGCAGGGAAACCATCGCCTGCCGCGTGGACGATGGCAGCCTGATAGCCAGTGAGCCTTACGATAACGCCCGCGACGTTGCCTTCTATTCCCCGACCCTTAGCGGCGAAAGTCTGCTCAATCTTGCCCCCGGCGACTTCGCCATCCTTTACCCCGGTGAAATTCACCGCCCCGGCTGTGGCACGGGCGATACCATCGACAAAATCGTCATCAAAATCCGCCTTGACAGCCTTTGAACACACATAGGAGCAACATCATGAACCAACTTGATGCCCTCAAAACCATGACCACCATTGTCGCTGATACCGGTGACATCGAAGCTATCCGCCAATATCAGCCAGAAGATGCGACCACCAATCCCTCGCTTATCCTGAGCGCCGCTGCCCTGCCGCAATATGCGCCGCTCATTGATGAAGCCATTGCCTACGGTAAGGCGCATGGAGCTGACCGTGCCGCGCAAATCAGCGAAGCCGAAGACAAGCTTGCTGTTAACATCGGCCTGGAAATCCTGAAAATCGTTCCTGGCCGCGTTTCGACCGAAGTGGATGCCCGCCTCTCCTACGACACCGCCGCCACCATCGCCAAAGCGCGCAAAATCATCGCTCACTACAACGCCGCCGGGATCAAGAACGAACGCATCCTCATCAAAATTGCCTCCACCTGGCAAGGCATCCGTGCCGCCGAAACACTGGAAAAAGAGGGCATCAACTGCAACCTTACCCTGTTGTTCTCCCAGGCCCAGGCCCGCGCCTGCGCCGAAGCAGGCGTGTACCTCATCTCGCCCTTCGTCGGCCGTATCCTGGACTGGCATAAAGCGCACAGCGACAAAAAAGACTACACCCCGGCAGAAGATCCCGGCGTCCAGTCCGTTACCGCCATTTACCACTACTACAAAGAACACGGCTACCCGACCATAGTCATGGGCGCGAGCTTCCGCAGCAGCGGTGAAATCACTGAACTGGCCGGCTGTGACCGTCTGACCATTGCCCCGCCGCTACTTGCCGAGCTACGGGCAAGCGAAGCCCCGCTTGCGCGTAAACTCAGTGACAGTGGGGCGAGAAAACCCCGTCCTGCACCGCTGACTGAAGCCGAATTCCTCTGGCAGCACAATAGCGACCCGATGGCCGTGGACAAACTCGCCGAAGGCATCCGCAAATTTGCCGCCGACCAGGAAAAACTCGAAGCCCTGCTTGCCGCCAAAATCTGATTTATCCCCCGCCAACCTACCAACCCACAGGAACCCCGGAAACATGAAGTATCACATCCTGAAAAAAACCCTCCTGAGCCTCGCTTGCACACTTGTTGCCACCACAACCCTGGCCGAACCCTATCCCAAACTTGACCCGAACAGCCTCATCAATGGCAGCCCGGAACATCCGCCCATTACCGTCAACATCGCCGCCTTGCAAGACGCGCTGCAAAACCTTGGCAACCATGCGGGGGATTATCCGCCGCGCTTTGACAGCGATACTGACCGCCAGCAGGCCATCAAAGACCTTGCCCCGCTCGCCATCCTGCTCGAAGACATGACCAAAAACAGCAGCGGCAGCAAGAATACCGAAGCACACCTTGCCAGTTTGCAAATGAGTGCGCGCCTCTACTGGATAGGGCACAACCTCGACCAGCCCGGCTATGCCGAAAAAGCGCATGCTGCTTATAACCAGCTGCTCAAACTTGCGCCAAAAAACCGCAAAGCCGAAGTAGAAGACGAACTTGGCCGTTTCCTTGCCTCTGTCGGGAAAAGCGATGAAGCTGTCAAACACCTGCAAAACGCCTACAAGAGTGGCTACACCGAGAGCGGTTTTCCGCTTGGCATGACGCTGCTCGTCCTCGGACAGCAGAACGAAGCCCAGCGTATCCTGCAAGAATACGCGCAGAAAAACCCAAGCGACCCGCGACCGCAACAAGTGTTGGAAGCTATTGCCAGCGGCCAGTTTGAAATCAGGCAAGAATAAACTGCACAAGCGGGGCAAACGCCCCGCTTTTTAGTTTGAATTTTGTGTTGACGGCCGCTTGGCGGGGCCAGTAATGACGCCGCTTGGCGGGCCCAGTATTTACGCCGCTTGGCGGGCCCAGTGTTGCGCCGTTTGGCGAGCCTAGTAATGACGCCGCTTGGCGGGGCGAGGCCAACACGGTATCCGTTCCCCGAAACGACTATAAAAGAGGTCTGTAAGGGATGGGTAAATGCCGGGTTCGTCAGAGGTGCGGCAGGGTTTTGTCGCGCAGTTCGCGCAAGGCCTGCCTGGCGTCGCTGTCGCCCTGGATGGCGGCACGTTCATACCACTGGCGCGCAATGACAAGGTCTTCCGCCACGTGTTTGCCGTAGCGGTAGTAGTCGCCCAAGTTGTATTGCGCGTCGATATCACCCTGGGCGGCGGCGCGTTCCAGCCAGTGGCGGGCGGTTGCAAAATCGCGCGGTGCGCCGTAGCCGTTGTCGTACATCCAGCCGAGGTAGCTTTGCGCGCGGGGGTCGTCCTGCCGTGCAGCTTTTTCGAACCATTGCCGTGCTTTGTGGTTGTCGCGGGGGACGCCCTGGCCGTCGAGGTAGAGCAGGCCGAGGTGGTACTCTGCACCGCTATGTTGTTGTGCGGCGGCTTTTTCAAACCACTGCCGTGCCGTGGCGTAGTCCTGCACGAGATCGTCACCACCGAAGGCGTAGAGCAGGCCGAGGCCGTATTGCGCGGCGGCGTCACCTGCCTGCGCCAGCGGTAGCAGCAGTTGCCGCGTGGCGTCGAGGTTGCCCACATCGTAGGCGTGGGCGGCTGCGGCATGGGTGCGGGTGATGGGGGCGCGGCTCACGCGTCCTCGCGGGTGAGGTGCGGGTAGAAGTTGCAGGGGCGGGTGCGTGAGTCGAGTTGTTCTTTGAGGACGTGCTCCCAGGCGGTTTTGCAGGCGCCGGTCGAGCCGGGCAGGCAGAAGACGGCAGTGCGGTTCGCCATGCCCGCCAGTGCCCGCGATTGCAGGGTGCTCATGCCGATTTCGGCGATAGAGGCGGCGCGGAAGGCTTCGCCAAAGCCGTCGATGGTTTTGTCGAAGAGGACGGCGACGGCTTCCGGAGTGTTGTCGCGGCCATAGAAGCCGGTGCCGCCGGTGATGAGGACGACTTGCACAGCGGGGTCGGCGATCCAGGCGGCAACGCGGGCGCGGATGGTGTATTTGTCGTCTTTGTGCAGTTCGCGCGCGGCGAGGTGGTGGCCGGTGGCGCGGATGCTGTCTTCGAGATATTGGCCGGAGGTGTCTTCGGCGAGGCTGCGCGTGTCGGAGACGGTGAGGATGGCGATGTTGAGCGGGTAAAAGGGTTTGGGGGTTTTGTCGTGGGGCATGGGTTTCTCTTGGTTTGCTGTTGGTCGGTATTGGAATGGTGGGTTAGCGCACATCCACGTTAATGGGGTTTTCGGCATTATCCGCCAATCTGCGCGAGGTGCTGCATCATGCCGGGGTTCTGTTCGTGCAGGTAGTGGCGTTCGGGTTTGTGGGCAATCAGGCGGTGCAGTTCGGTTTGCAGGCCCGCCACGTCACCGGTGCGTAGCCACGGGCGCAGGTCGTAGTTGAGGTCGGCAAAGAGGCAGAGGTGCATTTTCCCGGTGGCGGTGACGCGCAGGCGGTTGCAGCGGGTGCAGAAGGTTTTTTCGTAGGGGGCGATGATGCCGATGCTGCCCGCGTAGTCAGGGTGGCGGTATTCGCGCGCCGGGCCGGCAAGCGGGCTGCGTTCGCGTTCTTGCCAGCCGTCGGCAATGAGGCGGGCGCTGATGGCGGCGGCGCTGATGTGCGCTTTGTGGTAGAGCGCGGCGTTGTCGCCGGTCTGCATGAGTTCGATGAAACGCATGGTTACCGGACGGGTTTTGAGGTAGGCAAGGGTGTCGGCGAGCAGCTCCGGGGCGCTGTCGCGCATGAGCAGGGCGTTCAGTTTGAGGTGGTTGTAGCCCTGCGCGAGCAAGGCTTCGACGGCCGCGAGGATGCCGGGCAGGCTGTTTTTGCCTGTGAGGGCGCGGAAGGTGTCGGCGCGGAAGCTGTCCACCGAGAGGTTGATTTGGTTGACGCCTGCCGCGAGCAGGTCGGGGTAGATTTGTTGCAGGCGGTGGCCGTTCGTGGTGATGGCGACTTTTTGGATGCCAGGGGTGCTCGCGCAGAGGCGGATGATGTCGGTGATGTCGCGGCGCAGGGTCGGTTCGCCACCACTCAGGCGGATTTTTTCGGTGCCGCAGGCGGCAAATGCCCGCACGAGAGTGGTAATTTCGCCCAAGGTGAGGTCATCTGCTGTGCCGCAGCCCTGGTAGCCGTCGGGCAGGCAATAGACGCAGCGGTAGTTGCAGAGGTCGGTAACAGAGAGGCGCAGATAGGCGATGCGGCGGGCAAAGGGGTCCAGCAGCATTAGTCACCCCCAAGGTGGTCGGCAAGGAAGGGCAGGACGGTCACGCACGCCCCGGCAGGCTGATCGGCGCTGTCTTCAGGCAGGTCTATCAGGCAGTTAGCGCGGGCGAGGCCATAGACACGATGCGAGTCTTGTCCACCTTGTGGCTGCACTTGCCAGCCGTCCGTGCCTGCACTGAGCAGGCCACGCTGAAAGTCGCGCCGTCCGGCAGCTTTGCGCAGCGGGGCGGTGAGGGTGGCGGTGAGCGCGAGCGGCATTGGCACGGGGTTTGCGCCCGCCAGTTGCCACAGTGCAGGGCGGATAATGCGGCTGAAGCCGACGAAACCGGATACGGGGTTGCCGGGCAGGCCGAAGTAGGCAGCTCGGTCAATGCGGCCATAAACGAAGGGTTTGCCCGGCTTCATTTTGACTTTGTAGCTGGCGACGGTGCCAAGGTGTTCAACGGCGGCTTTGAGGTAGTCGTAGTCGCCGACAGATACGCCGCCTGAGGTAATGATGGCATCCGCTGTAGCGGCTTGTTGCAGGGCAGCTGTGATGGCGGTCTCATCGTCGCGGATGATGCCGAGATCCAGGATCTCGACGGGCAGGTTTTGCAGCAGGGCTTTGAGCAGGTAGCGGTTACTATCGTAGATTTGACCGGCTGTGCGCAGTGCCTCACCTGGCGTGGCAAGTTCATCGCCAGTTGAGAAGAGCGCAACGGTCAGGCGTTCGTACACCGCAACTTGCGCCTGCCCCAGCGAGGCGAGCAGTAGTATGTCCGGTGCGGTCAGTATGTTTCCTGCGCGCAGCACGGTCTCGCCGATGCGCAATTCTTCGCCGCGATAGCGGATGTTTGCGCCTGCTTTGACGGGCCGTTGGCGGGTAATGCAGTTGCCGTCATGCTCAATGTGTTCCTGCATTTCTACGGTATCCGCGCCGTCTGGTACGACCGCGCCGGTCATGATGCGTACACATTCGCCCGCGCCAACGGTACCGGCAAAGGGTCGCCCGGCGATGGATTCGCCGATGAGGGTCAGGGGATCAGCAGAAGTAGTGGCGAAGGCGTAACCATCCATCGCGGATACATCCGCGACCGGCAGCTCCAGCGGTGAAATCACGTCTTTTGCCAGCACACGCCCGCAAGCGGCATCTAGTGGCACGGTTTCCACACGCGCAGTGGCAGTGAGTGAAGCGGCAATGAGATTGTTTAATTCGTCGAGTGTTTTCATCATTTTTCCCCATGATTATGGGGATATTGTAGCGCGGGTGGTGTATTTCTTGTGTGTGGCTACTGGATGGAATGTCCCTAGGGCAATGATGAATGAAAGATGAAGTAATGCGCTTATGTCACCAAGCGAGATAAATGCTGGGGTAATCAAGCTGCCTTGTCTCAATCTTATTTGAAGCGACTATGGCAAGCCATGAGGTATTTGTGATTAGAAAGGAGCGGCGAGATGGAAGGTTTGCCAGATGCCGTGCAAGTTGGCGGCAGCGAGGGTTTCGGCGTGCAGCATCAGGCGTAGCGCGGGAGGGAGATGATCGTCGGCATAGAATTCGTCACCGAGGATGGGGTGGCCAATGGCGGCAAGATGGACGCGTAGTTGGTGGCTGCGGCCGGTGTGCGGGGTAAGGGCCACACGGCTATTGCCATTTTCTTCGGCGAGAACCTGATAGCTGGTGTGTGCGTTTTTGCCGTGTTCGTAATCGATTTTTTGCCGGGGGCGGCGTTCCCAGTCGGTGATGAGCGGGTAGTGGATGTCGCCGCTGGTTTGCGCGAGAACGCCATGGACGAGGGCGATGTAGCGTTTTGTGACGCGGCGTTCGGCAAATTGTTGTTTGTAATGGCGTTCGGCGGCCTTGTGTTTGGCGATGAGTAGAAGGCCGCCAGTCGCCATGTCGAGACGGTGCGCGGCCATGGCTTCCGGCGCGATTTCCTGGCAGCGGCTTTGTACGCTGTCGTATTTATCTTCACCCCGGCCAGGGACGGATAGTAAACCCGCCGGTTTGTTGATGACGAAGATGTCGGGGTCTTCGTAGTGGATGTCGAGGTCGGGCATCAGTGCCGTTCTTGTTTGATGTCGCGTGCGAGGAGGCTGGCGATGGTGTCGTGCAGGCTGGCCTCGCCGGCAAGCATGTGGTGCAGGTGGGTCGTGATGGGCATGCGGATGCCGTGTGCCTGCGCAAGGGTATAGGTGTCGTGGGTAGCGCCTTCGCCTTCGACCGTCTGGCCGATGGCGGCTTTGGCATCTGCCGCACTTTGTCCGCGTCCGAGGGCGAGACCGAAGCGGCGATTGCGCGATTGGTCATCGGTGCAGGTGAGGACGAGGTCACCCATGCCGGCTAGGCCCATCAGGGTTTCTTCACGCGCACCGAGGGCGGTCGCCAAGCGGGTGATTTCGCGCAAGCCGCGCGTAATGAGGGCAGCACGGGCGTTTGCACCACAACCGAGGCCGTCAGCGATGCCGGTTGCGATGGCGATGACGTTTTTCACGGCACCACCAACCTGGATACCGATAAGGTCATTGCTGGTGTAGCAAAGGAAGTTGCTGCCGTGGTAGTAGTGGGCGATGTATTCTGCGAGGGTGTTATCGGCAGCGGCGATGGTCACGGCGGTAGGTTGCCCGGCGGCGACTTCTTTGGCAAAGCTGGGGCCGGCCAGGATGGCGTGTGGGTGATTGGCACCGATGGTGTCATGGAAAACGTCGCTGAGTAGGCGCCCGCTGCCCGCTTCGAAGCCTTTGATGGCCCACATCAGCGGGGTATCGCGCAAATGCGGTTTGAGATCCACGAGTAGTCCCGCAAAGGCGCGACTGGGGACGACGGCAAGGATAAGCGCAGCATCATGCACAGCGGTGGCAAGGTCGTCGCTGATGCCGAGATTGTCCGGCAAGGGAACGCCGGGCAGGTAGCGGCTATTCTCGCGCGCTGAAATGAGCGCCGCCGCATGTTCGCGGCGGTGGGCCCAGAGGGTGATATCGTGCCGGTTGCGGGCAAGTTGCAGGGCCAGTGCGGTGCCCCAGCTGCCCGCACCAAGGACGGTGATGCGCGCCATTATTGTGTCGGCTGTCCGTCTTGCTGTTCGGTAGCTTGTTGCAGGCGTTGCTGGTACATGATGTCGAAGTTGATGGGTTGCAGGTAGAGGTTGGGGAAACCGGCGCGGTTGATGGCGTTACTGATAGCTTCGCGCGCGTAGGGGTAGAGCGTGGTCGGGCAATAGACGTTCAGCGCGTGGTGCAGTTGGGCATCCGGCAGGCCGCTGATTTCGAAGACGCCGTTCTGCGCGACTTCCACGAGGTAGATAACGCGTTCACCGTCTTTAGCGGTGATAGTCAGGCGCAGCTTGATGTTGTAGTGGTTGTCTTCTGGCAGCTTCTGGATTTCGTGAGCAACGCCAAGGCTGATTTCCGGGTTGAGTTCTTGCTGGAAGATTTCCGGTGCGTGCGGGACTTCCACCGAGATATCGCTGACATAGATTTTGCGGATATCAAGGACGATTTGGGTTTGCTGTTCTTCGCTCATGAAGGTTCTCCTTGTGTTTAAGCGGGTGAAACGGTGTGGCAGTGCCACGACTTGCGGCGCGCATTGTACGGCTTTTGTCGCGCACGGCCTAATAGGTGAGGCTAAGGCGTCAAGCGGGGTAACTGTGGGCGTTGTCGCCTTTATTCAGTTCAGCAACTGTTGCAGCGGGGCGAAGTGCTCGCGCAGGTAGGTTTCAAAATCTGCCTGCGGGCGGGCTTCGATTTCCGCCTGTTTGCTGAGGCTGGCGGCGGCCTGGGCGGCAAGCGCGGCCTGTTCTGCTTCCGGCAGGGGTTGATGCAGGGTAGCGTGGTGTTTGTCACGCCAGGCGAGGTGGTAGGCAAGGAAGCCTTCGCGGTTGCCTGCTTGGGCGCGGTAGGGCAGGTGGGTTTTGTCTGCGACTTCGCGGGTGAGTGCGGCGAGGGCATCTGTACTGGCGCTGCCACCGCGTTCGGCATCAAGGCGGGCGGCAATGGGCTGCATGGCGGCAAGCAGTTCGAGGGCCGCGTCCTGGATGGGACGGTCACGGCGCGCCTGTTTGAGAGAGAAACCGTCGCTCAGGCCGCAGCAGGCGGTGCGCAGGCGGTTATGGTCGTTTTCGTCGCGCACGGCATGATCCTGTGGCCCTTCGGGATGCAGGATGCAGTAGAGCAGGTAGGTTTCGAGGACGTTCAGCTGCGCGGGGCTGATGCCGCAGGGATCTTCGGGGTTGATATCGGTCAGGCGCAGTTCGAGGTAGGCGATGCCGCGTGTGGCAAGCGCCAGCGTCGGCAGTTCGTTGTTGCGCAGAGGCTGCTTGGGGCGGGCAGCAGCGTAGTATTCGTTGGCGATTTGCAGGATGTGGGTGCTGATTTGTTTGCGGCTGCCGTCGGCGTGATAGAGGCCGATGTGCTCGAAGCGCGGCGCGGGGGTGGCGACGGCGCTGGCAAGGTCGCGCACATAGGTGGCGAGGTCGTTGTTGCTGACGGTGAAGGTGGTTTTGTTCTGGTAGCCGAGTTCGCTCATGCGCAGGCTGGTTGCGTCGCGCCAGCCGAGGGTGTGTGCGGCCAGTGGTTCCAGGATGTTGTGCGCGGGGCGGAAGCTGTCATGCACGGCGGGGCTGGCACCGTAGAGATAGTTGATGAGCCAGGCGTGGCGGCTGTTGGCGCGCAATGCACCCATGTAGCGGCGGTTGATGTAGTCCTGCGTCACGGTTTCGCCGTCACGCGCGGCGAGCGCCTGCCACAGAGCAGCGGGTGGTGAGTAGTTGTAGTGGATGCCGCTGATCATTTGCATGGTTTTGCCATAGCGGTGTGCCAGGCCTTCGCGGTAGAGGCGGCGCATTTTGCCGCCGTTGCTCGTGCCGTAGTAGCCGATGGCGATGGCGTCGTCGCTTGCCGGCAGGATGCAGGGCATGCTGCCCGGCCACAGTTGTTCGTCGCCGATGTGCTGCGCGCAGTAGCGGTGCAAGCTGAGCAGTTGGGCATAGGCGGCGTCCGGCGTGGGATGCGGGTCGGTGACGAGTTCGAGCAGGGTTTCGGCGTAGTCGGTGGTGATGTTCGGGTGGGTGTAGGCGCTGCCGAGAGCGGCAGGGTGGGCGGTGCTGGCGAGGGTGGCATCAGGATTGGTGCGCAGGGTTTCGCGTTCGATGCCGATGTTGCCGTGAGCGAGGGGCAGGGTGTGCATGGTGGTTGGTCCGTAGGGGTTCGGCGGCATGATAGCGTATGATGTGGTCTCTGTTTTTTTGTGTGAGGTGTGTGATGGATATTGCAGTGTTGATGGATGATTTGGCGTCAATCAAGCCTTATAAGGACACGACGTTTGCCCTGATGCTGGCGGCGCAGGCGCGCGGGCACCGGGTGATGGTGTTCGACCAGGGTGACTGGCAGGTGCGCGACGGCAATGTGCAGGCCTATGTGCGCACGGTGCGGCTCGTTGATCAGGATGAGGATTTTTTCCGCGTGCTCAATGAAGAGGTGATCGATTTGTGCGAGGTGGATGTGGTGTTGCAGCGCAAGGATCCGCCTTTCAATCTGCGCTATATCTACGACAGTTATATGCTGGATTTGCTGGAAGCACAGGGCGTGCGGGTGGTCAATCCGCCGCAGGCACTGCGCGATATGAATGAGAAGTTTGCGATTACCCGCCTGCCGCAATGTACGCCGGAAACGCTGATTAGCAAGTCGCGAGACGAGATTTTGGCGTTTCTGCGCGAGTTTGGCGAGGTGGTGGCAAAACCGCTGGACGGCATGGGTGGCAGCGGCGTGTTCAAGCTTACCCTCGGCGACAAAAACACCAATGCCATTCTGGATGCGATGAATCCTGACGGCCTGCAAACACTGATGGTGCAGCGCTATCTCGACAAGGTTACCGAGGGCGACAAGCGGATTTTGGTGATTAACGGCGAAGCGGTTGATCACGGCCTCGCCCGTCTGCCCGCCGAAGGGGAGTTCCGCGCCAACCTCGCTGCCGGTGGGCGCGGCGTGGTGCAGCCGCTTACCGAGCGGGAATGGTGGATTGTTGAGCAGGTGCAGCCGCTGCTTGCCGCCGAACGCCTTTATCTGGTCGGGCTGGATGTCATCGGCGGCTATTTGACGGAATTGAATGTGACCAGCCCGACGTGTATGCGCGAGATTGAAAAGGCGACGGGGCAAAAGATTGCCGAACGCTTCTGGCAGGGGCTGGAAGAATGACGCCGCCGCGCACACAGACGGCTGACGTGCCGCAGGAAGAAGTCAAGGGCGAGACGCTGTTGTGGCGCTATGCGAAACGCAGCGAGGACGATGATGACGAGGAACATTCGCCGGGTTGCCCGTGCTGCATGAATGAGCAGCGTTGACGGGCGCCAAGCGGGATAAATACTGGGCTCGCCAAGCGAGGTAAATACGGGTTTCGTGAGTAACAGGCGTTGTCTGCTTGGCGGACCGAGCCTCTATTCCTTCAACACACCGCTATCTGCCAGGTTGGAAAATCAGTGGCTTATCAAGCTGTTTCAACGGGCAAGCGCCCGCTCTTCCGGGATATGTGCAGGGTAGGGGTAATTACCGGGTTTCCCCTTCCGCTCTTTGACCATCTTCCCCAGCAAGCGGATTAGGGGATTTCTCACGCAATATTTCGGAGCAGGGATGCTACCAGGCGGGCTAGAACCCTGCCTCACAGGTCAAATGCTGCTGCAATCAGCCGTTGGGTGTAAGCCGTTTGTGGGGCGTTGAAGATTTGTCCGGCTGTGCCTCGTTCGACCACTTCGCCCTGTTTCATCACGAGAACGTCGTCGCTCATGGCACGCACCACCGAGAGGTCGTGGCTGATGAAGATGTAGGAGAGGCAGTATTTTTGTTGCAGGTCGCACAGCAGTTCGACGACTTTCACTTGTATCGAGCGGTCAAGCGCGGAAGTCGGTTCGTCAA
>CAURDG010000028.1:0-11660 GCA_963523555.1 uncultured Cardiobacterium sp. | reverse complement strand
GCCTCATCATCCTGGACGGCGGCCGCATCGTCGAACAGGGCAGCCACGACGAACTGCTGCAAAAAAACGGCATCTACGCACAACTGTGGGCGCGGCAGACCGGCGGCTATCTCGGCGAGGCAGAATGATGCGCGGCTTTCCCGAAACACTGTACAATGCACCTGCTTCCGCCGTGGAAGCACATAACAGGAGAACCCGATGAAAAAGCTGACCCTTATTGCTGCCCTCTTCACCTTCGCTGGACTGCTCTCTGCTTGCAACACTACCCAAGGATTTGGCCGCGATATCCAAAAAGCCGGACAAGGCATATCCAATGCCTCCGAACGCGCCCAACGCGGCTAAACACCGCGCCCTATCACGCCCCACTCCGGTGGGGCGTTTTTTATGCGCAAACGGTGCGGATAGCCGCCAAGCGGGATAAAACCTGAGCCCGCCAAGCGGCGTAAATACTGGCCCCGCAAACAGTCTCACGTTTTTCATTTTTACGACTAACGGCATGAAAACCGTCGCAACCTGTTGTGGAGATGCAACAAAACCTTGCCCACCCACCCACGCATCCCTATAATCCGCGCCCGTTTTCTCTTGATTCACTTAACCGCAAGGAGGTTCCCATGATGCGCACCAGCACGATTGACATCACCCCTTGCAATCACAACGCCTGAGCGGCATCCCTATCTTCCGCCCGCTTGTGATTGCGTCTTTTATCGAACAATCACAGGATTCCTATGGGCAATCAAACCCCCGTGGTCATCATTGCCGACCACAAAACCACCCCCGAAGGCAGCGCCATTCAGCAACTCAACCGCACTGCCGCCCTTGCTCACATTGACGCTGCCGCCGGTATGCCTGACCTGCATCCGGGGCGCGGCTATCCCGTTGGTGCCGCGTTTTACAGCCGCAGCCACCTCTATCCCGCCCTCATCGGCGCTGATATCGGCTGCGGCATGAGCCTGTGGCAGAGCGACCTTGCCGCGCGCAAAACCAGTGCGGACAAGCTACTGCGCCGCATCGGCGAACTTGAAACCCCGCTCGGCGACGACTGGCTGCCACATATCGCGGCCACGGGCATCGCCGCCGACCACCCCTACCGTCACGCCCTCGGCACCATCGGCGGCGGCAACCACTTCGCGGAAATCCAGCGCGTGGATGCCGTCCTTGCCCCCGCGCAACTGCCGCCGGATTTCGACGCGGATGCCTTGTGCGTCCTCGTCCACAGCGGTTCACGCGGCTATGGCGGCGCTATCCTGCGCGCGCACATCGAGCAGCACGGCCATGCGCCGCTTGCTGCCACAAGTCCGGATGCCGCCACTTATCTCGCCGCGCACGACGCTGCCGTTGCTTACGCCAAAGCGAACCGCAGCCTCATCGCCGCCCGCCTTGCGCAAAACCTCGGCGCCACGCTGCACCCCGTCAGCGACACCGCGCACAACCAGCTCGTACACACGCACCTGAACGGCGTGGATGGCTGGCTGCATCGCAAAGGTGCGGCAGCGGCGGATGCCGGCCTCGTCGTCATCGCCGGCTCGCGTGGCAGCGCCAGCTACCTCGTCCGCCCGACCGGACGGGATGCGGGCAATCTTGCCAGCCTCGCCCACGGTGCCGGGCGCAAATGGCAGCGCGGCGCCTGCAAAGCGCGCCTGTCCGGCAAATACCGTCCGCAAGAACTGCTGCGCAACCCCTACGGCGGCCATATCATCTGCGCCGACAAAACCCTGCTCTACGACGAAGCGCCGCAGGCCTACCGCAACATTGAGCACACCATCGCGGCCCTCACCGCTTTCGGCCTTATCGAGCCGGTGCTGCGCCTCACGCCCGTCCTCACCTACAAAACACGGGGGGATGCCTGATGAAACTGCAAATCAGCGCCGCACATGGCCCCGGCGAATGCGAACGCGCCGCCGCCCTCGCCCTGCAACGCCTCAGCGCCGAAGCCACCGCGCATGGCATCCGCGTGGAAATCCACGATGAACGCCGCAGTCGGCACGGCATCCAGTCTGCCGTCATCACGTTGAGCGGCGACGGGGTGGCAGCCTTCGCCGCGCGCTGGCAGGGCACCATCCAGTGGATCTGGCAAAGCCGCCTCCGCCCCAGGCATCCGCGCAAAAACTGGTACATCGGCATCTACCCGCTGGCAGAGGCCGCCCCCGTTGCGCGGGGTGACATCCACATCCAGAGCTGCAAAGCGGGCGGCAAAGGCGGGCAGCACGTCAACAAAACGCGCAGCGCGGTGTGGGCGACGGACAGCGTGAGCGGCCTGCGCGTCAAAGTGCAGGCGGAACGCTCGCAGCACGCGAACCGCCGTCTCGCGTACCAACAACTGGATGCGCGCCATGCCGCACTGGCGGCGGAACGGGAGGCCGTGCAGCGACACGCACAACACTGCCGCCATTTCCAGATTGAACGCGGCAATCCGGTGCGCATCTTTGTCGGCGACGACTTCCGCGAACGCGATTAACCACATCATCCAAACGGCAAAGCCCCGCTATCGCGGGGCTTTTTTGAGGGCCGCCGCCAAGCGGGATAAACACTGGGCCCGTGGGCTGCCGCCAAGCGGGATAAAACCTGGGCCCGTGGGCCGCCGCCAAGCGGGATAAAACCTGGGCCTGTGAGCTGCCGCCAAGCGGGATAAAACCTGGGCTCGCGGGCTACCGCCAAGCGGGATAAACACTGGGCCCGTGGGCCGCCGCCAAGCGGGATAAAACCTGGGCTCGCGGGCTACCGCCAAGCGGGATAAGCACCGGGTTTTCCACTTTCATATCGCTGTGGTTTATCGTGTTCGCTCTGTGAATTTATAAAAACAGGCAAACCAATATCCACATTTTTTAGTGTTGATATGTTAGCATTTGCGTGAATTTTTAACCGTGAGGTGTTATATGTCTGCTTTGATTCCGCTCAGAAAACCGCTTTTGGAACGCCTGCAACGCTATGTGAAGGTGCACACCACCTCCGATGCTGCCAGCACGACCGTGCCGACCACGCCGCAGCAGTGGGATTTGCTGCGCCTCCTGCGCGATGAAGTGACGGCGCTGGGCATGACGGAAGTCTCGCTCGACGACAAGGGCTATCTCTTTGCCACCCTGCCCGCCACTACTGACAAGAAAGTGCCGGTGCTGGGCTTCATGGCGCACGTCGATACCTCGCCAGAATGCAGCGGCGAGAACGTCAAACCGCAGGTCATCGAGAACTATGGCGGTGGTGACATCCCGCTTAAAGGCAGCGGTGCCGTGCTCTCGCCCAAAGAATTTCCGGCGCTGGACGGCCTGCACGGGCACACGCTCGTCACCACCGATGGCACGACCCTGCTCGGCGCGGATGACAAGTCCGGCATCGCCATCATCCTCTCAGCGGTGGAATACCTGCTGGCGCATCCGGAAATCCCGCACGGCAAAATCCGCGTCGCTTTCACCCCGGACGAGGAAATCGGGCGCGGGCCGAAACATTTTGACGTCAAGGCCTTCGGTGCGGATGTCGCCTATACCGTGGACGGCGGTCCGCTGGGCGAATTGCAGTACGAAAATTTCAACGCCGACGAAGGCATCGTGACCTTCTATGGCCGCAGTGTGCACACCGGCACGGCGAAGAGCGTGATGGTGAACGGCCTTGCCCGCGCCTGCGAATTTCATAACCGCCTGCCTGCCCACCTCACCCCGGAAGAAAGCGAGGGACGCGAAGGCTTCATCCACCTCTACAAATTCGAGGGCACGCTGGAAGAATGCCGCCTGCGCTATCTGCTGCGCAGCTTCACCCGTGAGGAACTGGCCGATTTTGGCAAGATGCTCAGCGACACGATGGCGGCCATGCAGCGTGATTACGGCGAGCACTGCGGCAAGGTCGAAATCCGCGAGCAGTACCGCAATATGCGCGAAAAAGTCGAACCGCACCGCTACGTTGTTGATATTGCCGAAAAAGTGATGCGCGATTTCGGCATCACCCCGCTTACCGCGCCGATTCGTGGCGGCACCGACGGTGCGCAGATTTCCTACATGGGTATGCCGACGCCAAACCTCTTCACCGGCGGGGAAAACTTCCACGGCCCGTTTGAGTTTATCTCGCTGGATGTGATGGAACAGGCGGCAAACGTCGTCCTCGGCATCATCAGCGAGTTCGCCCAACGCAATTAGACAAGAGACGCGCGCAACTGTTGCGCGCGAAAACGGCAGTCATCCGCCATCTGGGGGAATGACTACCTCGACGCGGCTGTTCAGCGCTAATCCGGCCAGAGCATCACCAAGCACAGCGCAACTTGCCGCTTCACCATCAGCCCCCTTCCCTACCTGCGGGAAGGGA
Source organism: uncultured Cardiobacterium sp. (assembly GCA_963523555.1). Classification (GTDB taxonomy): domain Bacteria; phylum Pseudomonadota; class Gammaproteobacteria; order Cardiobacteriales; family Cardiobacteriaceae; genus Cardiobacterium. The sequence goes on along the minus strand of CAURDG010000028.1, from coordinate 7,373 downwards.
TTTTTTTGCCCACGATTCAAATCCGGCCCCCATCCAGGCAGGGCAAATCTGACCTCAACAAGCGTGATAAACACTGGGTCCGTAAACCGCCGCCAAGCGGGATAAACACTGGGCCCATGGGCCGCCGCCAAGCGGGATAAACACTGGGCCCGCAAACCGCCGCCAAGCGGGATAAACACTGGACCCGTGGGCCGCCGCCAAGCGGGATAAATACTGGGGTGCCGCACTGTATTCCTGTCCTGTGCGCCATCTGTTTTTGTGCCGGGGCGGTTAGCCGCTACAATCCGGATAATCCTCTACCGGAGTTGCCCATGAACGCCCACCAACTCGGCGCCTGCCTTTATGTCCCCGCCACGCATCCGCAGCTTGCCGCCATCGCGCGTGGCGAGAAGTTATCCGGTGTGCGTTCCCTGATTTATTGCACGGAAGATAGTGTGGCGGCGCGCGATTTGCCGCAAGCGCTGGCTAATCTTGCCGCTGCGCTCGCCGCCACGCCAGCGGATTGTCCGCGTCACCGTTTTATCCGCCTGCGCAATGCCAGCGTGATGCAGCAGGTGCTGGCCATGCCGCATATTGAGCGTATTCACGGCTTTGTCCTGCCGAAAATTACCGCTGCCACACTGGGCGGTTATCGCGCGCTTCTGGATTCGGGTTTCCGCCTGATGCCGACGCTGGAAACGCATGAGATTTATCGGGAAAGCGAGGTGCTGCGCCTGCTGGATGTGTTTGAGCACGGCGGCTGGCGCGCGCAGATTCTCTGTCTGCGTATCGGCGGTAATGATTTGTTGAGCGCACTGCACCTGCGCCGCCCGCCCGATGCCACGCTCTACGCCACGCCGCTCGGTTCGCTGATTGACCGTCTGGTCGGTCTCTGTAAACCGCAGGGTTATCTGCTTTCTGCGCCTGTTTTTGAGTATCTCGACCGTCCTGAACTCCTTGCGCAGGAAGCGCGGGAAGATTTGCGCCACGGCCTCACTGGCAAAAGCGCTATTCATCCCGCGCAGGTGGCGGTAATTGAGCAGGCATACCGCGTCAGCCATGAGGAATTTGCGCTCGCACAGCAGATTATCGCCAGTGAGGAAGCCGTGTTCCGCGCCGCCGGAGCAATGCAGGAAACGGCGGTACACCGCAACTGGGCGGAAGCGGTTCTGCGGCGCGCAGAGGCATTCCCCAACCTGTCCCCACAGGAAAATGTATGAAACCTTTATTCTTCATGTCATGGTTGCTGCTTGCCCTGTCGGCCAGTGCCCTCCCTTTGCGGGGCAGCGAGCCGTTGTTACCTCCGGCCGGATCCGCGCCGCCGCCTGTCCTGCCGACTGTGCATTTCAGCGAGGCACGACGCGATGCTCTTGATTTCTATCCCAAGGCGGAAGCCACCTGGGGGGATGTGCTGAATCCTTATGGTGTGATGCCGGATGAGGGGTACCGCGTGTGGTATTTCGATACCCGCCAGCCCGGGACGGTTGTCGAGCACGGCACCACACCCTACATCGCCGCCCGCTACGGCAGCAAGCAACGCGAAACCCCAGGGCGTCTTGAACATGAGCATTTTGGCGCTTATTGGGCGGGGCGGCTGCGTGTGCCGCAAGCGGGGCTGTACCGCATTGCCGGCAAGCTGGATCTGGAGCGCGGCTATGAGATGCGCGTCCTGATTAACAAGCGCGTCCTGCCCTTTTTCTTACCGGGAGAAGGTTTGGTCCTCCATCTGCCAGCAGGGGAACATTTGCTGGAAGTCGAGTTTGCCAGCCGCCATCATTTCCTTGATTTCCGTCTGAGCGCTGCCCCGCTGGTCACGGAACTGGATAACGAGGCTCTGCGCCTGGCCGTTGATGCGCTCAAGCTGCCGCCGGAAACGGTGGTGTATGCGGTGAGCGTAGAGGGCAGTGCTGCCGTTGATAACACTCTGGCAGTGCAGTCCCCACCCGGCGAGACGCCTTATATTCTCCTGCTATCCAGCTATCCTTATGATCCAACCAACTGGGAAATCCGTGGCCGTGCGCCGCAGCTGGTCATCTATAACCATGCCGGTTCAGGCAGCGTCGTGGCCACCACTGCGCCCGTGTTGGCCTGGCAACGTGGTATCGGCGGCGTCCTGACCCGGCAGCAAGATCCGAAGTGTGACTGCCTCAGTGACGGCACCCTGCGCTGCCACGACGAACCGCATGACCTGGCCAGCTTGATGACCACCGTGCGGGAAATTACCGGCTTCCCGCTCGCCGGAGTCAGCCAGTCCGACGATATTTCGCGCATCACCGTGCCGGAATTACCGGTGGATGGCGGCACTCTCGCCGCGCTCAAGCCCAGCGCCCAGGCTATCGCAAGAAAACAGCAGGAATGTGTGCAGTCGAATGAGCGCCGCCTCGGCATCCTGCGCCCGGAAAATCCATGAAGGCGGAAAGATGAACAAGATTCCCTTTTCCCCCGCTCCGCTACCTTGCATAAAGACAAAACCCATGCCCAACGCCATCACCGCCCCGTGCCGCTTGCGCCTGAAAATTTGCCTGACCGCGCTCTCCCTGCTCACGGCAGCGTTACCCGTTGCTGCGGCACCGGAAACAGCAAAAACCACCGATAACCCCCTTGCTGCCTACCCCAAAGCCCGCAACACCTGGGGCGACATCCTGAACCCCAGTGGCATCATCCCTGCCCAAGGCTACGCCGCCTACTACATCAACCAGCAAAGCCCGCGCCAAACCGTGGCGCAGGAGAACGTGGATAACATCGCCATCAACTACGTTTCCAACTATTTCCACGGCATCCCTTCCGAACAATTCGCTGCCTATTGGGTTGGTCGCCTGCATGTGCCACAAAAAGCGTGGTACCGCGTCAGCCGTTCTCCCAGATACGAAACCACACGCGTCCTGCTCGACAAACACATCATCATCGAAGGCGAGGAAAACACCAGCCTGGAACTGGACGCGGGTGACTACCTGCTTGAAGTCGAACACCTCAGCCAGTGGCAAACCGTTGGCGTCCTGCTCAACTTCGCGCCCGAAGTGCGCGAACTTGATGATGCCGCCCTGCGTGATGCCATCGCTGCGCAAAAACTGCCCGCCGGTACTGTCGCTTACGCCGTTGGCACAAGGGAAAGCAAGAACCGCGACTATCACATCTACCTGCAAGCACCGGCGGGGGATACGCCTTATATCCTGCTGCTGGGCAGCGACAATGCTGTGCAATGGGAAGTTATTGGCCGCGCCCCGCAACTTGTCATTTATAACCAGGCACAAAAAGGCAGCAGCGTGCGCACCGATGGCGGCAACACCCCGCTACTCGCCTGGAAAGGCCGCATTCATTACGGCTTTGTCCTGCACCCCCAAACCACATGCAGCTGCATTAAAGAAGAGCCCCATTGCACTCATGACCTCCCCCTGAGCAGCTTTGCCACAGACATCAAAACCCTGACCGGCATCCCGCTCGCAGGATACAGCGGCGATTCCGACAAAAGCATCTTCAACATCCCGGAAATCACCCTGAACGCCGCCGTAGCGGATAACAGCGAAGCAGAGGAGCAGGCCGCGTACGAAGCCGCCCGCGCCAAATGCCGGCAGAAAGTCATCGCCACCGATAACGTTTTCGAAACCCTGATGCAGGACAAACAACCATGAGCCCTCCCCCGCCCCGCAGATCCGCGCCCCGTCTTGTTGAACCCGCCGCTCATCGTGACCGGCAGCGCTTCACCGTCACCCATCTTGCGCTCTTCGCCGTGCCTATCGTGCTGTGGCTGCTCTATGTATTCCTGCGTCCTGCCCCGGAAATCGTCAGCGCACCACCTGCCACTGTTGTCCCCGTTGCAGAAGCGCCAGCCGCCAGCGAAACGCCTGCGCCCCCCGCGCGTCAACCCACACCGGAAGAACGCGTCGCCGCCGCCCTCGCCGCACAGCAACCTGCTACGACCACTCCCGTCACCACTGCCAATACCGCCCTGCACCGCAGCGAAGCCCGGAAAAACCCGCTTGAGCGCTTCCCGCGCGCGGAAACAACCTGGGGGAGCATCCTTAACCCTAGCGGCATCATTCCGGCCAACGGCTACGCCGTCTGGTATCTCGACACCGGCCATTCGCGCCAGCCTGGTATTGGTGATGACGGCAGGCCGCGTCAGCCTCCCCCCCAAGGCCCCGAACCCATCCCCGCTTACACCCCGCAGCCACAGCAAGTCGTAGCGCAGGAAAAAACGGGCAGCATCAGCGTTGATTACAGTTGGAACGAATTGCACGGCATCCACTCCGAGCGGTTTGCCGCTTACTGGGCGGGCAGAGTCAGCGTTCCCCAGCGCAGCCTGTACAGCATCAAAAATGACATGAGTTGGGCGCGTGTGCGCGTCATCCTCGACGGCCATGTCCTCATTGATGGCGAGCAGGAAGAAAATATCACCCTGGAACTCGATGCCGGCGACCACCTGCTCGAAGTCGAATACATTAACGCCTGGCACACGACCGAATTTGCCCTGCATTTCGTACCGCATGTGGCCGAAATCCGTGATAACGACCTGCGTGGGGCTATCGCCAGCCTGGCCCTGTCCGCTAACACGGTCGTCTATGCCGTCGGCATCAGCCGCAGCACGACAGTGGACAACTACATCATTCTGAATGCGCCGCGAGGCGATACTCCCTACATCCTCGTGCTCACCAGCCACGAACCCGTGCAATGGGAACTGCGCGGGCGCGCGCCCGTCCTCGCCGTGTACAACCACGCCAACGAAGGCAGCCGCGTCCATGCCGACGGCAACATCCCGCTGCTGGCCTGGGATACATTCGGCACTGTCCCCCCCTCCCCTGATGACAAGCCGTCGCCACGCTGTAACTGCAACAAAAACGGCGAACTCTTCTGCCAGGACAATGCCCCCACCCTCTACGAATATGCTAAAACCATCGAGAGTCAAACCGGCTTCCCGCTGGTCGGCATCAACAGGGACAGCACAGCTGGCGCATTACATATCCCTGAAATCCCCGTTCATGCCATGAACCTTGCACCAGGCGAAAAACTGGCGCACGACATGGCCAAGCGACGGGAAGAATGTGCCCGCCGCACCAGCCGCTAAACCGGAGAAGCCATGCCGCGCAAACCTGCCCCCCGCCTTGTCACCCCCGCCGAACCGCACTACCAGAACCGGCGTCCCATCACCAACATCCTCCTGCTGGTTGTACTGCCACTCATGACCCTCGGCGCCCTTACTTATAGCTTGCTGCATCCACCCCGCGCCCCGCCAGCCGCACCGCCACCTGCCCCCATCGTCTGGGAAAAAGCCCCGCCCGAGCCGCCATTGCCGCCAACCCCTTTGCCCAGCGCAGAAGAACGCGTGGCGGCTGCTGTTGCCCTGGCGCAAACGCAACGCGACAAAAGCGCACAGCTCGCGCCGCCCGTTGTCGCCCCAACCGCTGCCTTGCATTACAGCGAGCCCGTATCGGCAGGAGAGGACACGCTGGATAACTATCCGTTGGCCAATCCTGCCTGGGCCGGCATCCTGAATCCCGGCAAGCAGAGTCCGGCGTCGGGTTACAGCGCCTACTATCTCGACATCGCCAAACCGCGTCACCAACAACTTGTCCACCGCGCAAACGTGCGTGATATCGCGGTGGAATACAGTTGGAGCGATTTCCACAACATCCCCTCAGAGCAGTTTGCCGCCTACTGGGTCGGCAGACTGCGTGTCCCGGAAACGGGCATGTATCAAATAAAAGGCAAACTCAACTGGGCAAACGTGCGCGTCATGCTGGACCGCCACATCATCCTCGATGCCCAAAACAGCCTAGCCCCCAAAACCTTCCGCCTCAAAAAAGGCGAATACCTGCTGGAAGTCGAATACGAAAACCACTGGCATACCACCAAATTTCACCTCAATATTGCCCCTGTCCCCATCCTTCGGAGTCCCTGATGAAACCCAAAAACACCCCGCGTATCCACGAGCCTGCCAACCGTCAAGGCGGGCAACGTCTGAAAACCCTCCTCCCCTCCCTTGTCCTGCTCCTGGCACTTGTCGCGATTGCTGCCTATCCGCTGTTGCACCCCCAAGAACAAGAAATCACCCCGCCATCCCAATCCATCGATGAATCGTCAGTGCCCCCTGCCTCACAGCGAGCCGCAGCAGAAGAACCTCTCACAGCACCCATCCCGCCGTCCGATGATGACAAAAACGAACCGCGCAACACCCTGGATCAATACCCCAAAGCCGAAAGCACCTGGGGCGACACCCTGAACCCCGGCGGCACCGTCCCCGCACAAGGCTACGCTGCCTACTACATCAACCAGAAAAACCCGAGGCAAACCATCGCGCAAGAAAACGTGACCAGCATCGCCATGAACTACGCCTGGGACAAATTTCACGGCATCCCCTCCGAACAATTTGGTGCCTACTGGGTTGGCCGCCTGCACGTGCCGCAAAAAGCGCTGTACTACATTAGCGGCGACCTGAGCTGGGCCAAAATGCGCGTCCTGCTCGACAAACACATCATCATCGAAGGCGAGGGAAACACCAGCCTGGAACTGGACGCGGGCGACTACCTGCTCGAAGTCGAATACCTCAACAACTGGCACACCGTCGGCTTCCATTTTGCCATTACCCCTGCCGTCACCGAACTGGATGAAGAGGCCCTGCCAGCCATTATCGCCGCGCAGAAACTCCCTGCCGATACCGTTACTTACGCCGTCGGCGTGTACGAAAGCGCCAGCCGCGACAACCACATCCTGCTGCAAGCGCCAGCGGGCGATACGCCTTACATCCTGCTACTGGGCAGCTACAACGCGGTGCAATGGGACATCAGCGGACGGGCACCAGCGCTTGTCATCTACAACGGCGCCTGGCACAGCAGCAGCGTACGCAGCGATGGCGGCAATACCCCGCTCCTTGCCTGGAAAGGCAACATTGATCACGACCTTGGCGAACAAAAACCCAGAGGATGCAGCTGCCACGGCGGCCACTTCCACTGCGAAGGCAGCGGCAACACCCTGGGGGAATTTGCCGAACGCGTCCGCACGATGACGGCCTTCCCACTCGCCGGCTACAGCGGCAAATACAGCACAGACGCACTCAACATACCTGAAATCGTGATCAACGCCGAAAACCTGGCTGCCAGCGCACAAGTGCAAGCTGACATTGACGCACAACGCCGCAGCTGCACGAACAAAAGCGAGGCCGGTTTTGAAGACATCATGAAAAAAGACTCATAAAAACACTGGCCGTTAAGCGCAGAAACCCGTATTTATCCCGCTTGGCGGCTGTTTGCGGGCCCAGTGTTTATCCCGCTTGACACGATCCCCGCAAAATCGCCGCTTGGCGCGAGCCCAGTAACCACGCCGCTTGACGGGCCCAGTAACGACGCCGCTTGACGCGAAGCCAGCAAAATCGCCGCTTGACGCGAGCCCAGCAAAATCAC
>CAURDG010000027.1:0-11780 GCA_963523555.1 uncultured Cardiobacterium sp. | reverse complement strand
GTTGTTTGCCACTTTGGGTGCCATCTTTCCTGACCTGTTTTGAGCCGCAAAAAAGCATTTTTTGTGTTCAAAGGTTTTGACCTTTTGTAAAGCCTTGCGCCGTAAGGGCTACAGCATTTTTAACACCTATTTTGTCCATTACACCGTTTTTTCGTCTGGAGAAATGTGATGTGTTTAACGGACAAGGTGGCTTGCTTAATCAAGTACTGTATTCCTGTCACCTCGTCAAGCGGGATAAACACTGAGCTCACGCTAAGCGACACCAAAATTAATACCGTGAAGGAACTTGCTTGGCGCAATATATTTCAGTCTATGTGTATGCGGACAGCACTCAGAGTTAGGATGGCGAGGAGAAATCCGGCGAGGACATCCACGCCGTAATGGTAGCGCAGGTAGATGGTAGCAACGATGGTGCCGGCGGTGAGCGGGGCGCAGATGAGCGCTGCCACGTGTTTGCCGTCGCGCCACAGGTAGGCGGTGATGTAGAGGGTGAGGGCGGTGTGCAGGCTGGGGAAAACATCCATGCCGGTAACGCCGTCCTTGATGATGGCGATAAGCGGTGGCGCGATAATGCTGCCTGCGCCGCCGTCGGGATGGGTAGTGAAGGCGGGACCGGCAGCGGGCAGAAGAAAATAGCCGATGAAGCCCGCGCTGTAGAGGAAGATGAGGCCGTTGAAATAGCGGCGCGCAGCCGGCGTTGCCCGCGCGTAGGTGTAGCAGGCGACGCTGCCGAGGACGATGGCGTAGAAGCTGAAATAGCAGGCGGCGAGCAGGTCGGTGAGGTACGGGTGCGACTCATAGCGGAAATAGGCGGGCAGAATGCGCCCGCCCCAGAGATGGCGGTCAATGGAGGCGAGCAGGGTGTCCGCATGCCAGGGGAGGAGGTGGCGGTTAATGCCTTTCAGCAGCGGGAAAACGAGCCAGGTGAGGAGGAAAAGATTGCTGCCTGCCCAGTCGCTGCGGCGGTGGTACGACGTCCAGCCCCAGAGCAGGCAGCCGGCGGCGAGTAGCGGCAGGTTGCCGCTGTCAGCGGCGCGGAAGATGGCGCAGGCGGCGAGGACGAGGATGGCGACAAGCAGGGCGAGGTGGAGGTGGATGAGGGTGCGGTTCATGGCGGTCAATGCGGTTCGGTGCGGCGGAAGATGCCGAGGTAGCGCAGGGCGTAGAGGGTAAAGGCAGCGGCGATGCAGGCGGTAGGGATGGCGTAGATGGTGATGAGGTTCGGCAGCAGCAGGGCGCCGAGGCAGCGGCTGATCCCGCCGATGAGGATGAGAGCAAGGGCGAGGCGGGTGTCCGGATAAAAGCGCAAGTCCAGGCCGCTGTGGCGCATACCGGCGATGCTCATGATGACCATCACCATCGCCAGCATGGCACTGATGGCGAGCAAGTGCCGCGCCGGGCTGAAGAACACGGGCAGGCCGAGCTGGGCGACACCGAGCAGGGCGTAACCCGCGACCAGCGCCAGGCTGACGGCGTAGTGGGCGCGGACGTAAGGCGCGCGCAGCAGCATGAGGCTGTGCCATTCTTGCAGGCGGGCGGCGAAGGCAGCGGCGGTGGCAAGCGCCAGCCAGCCCTGGATGGGTTCAGCGGCACCGCAAGCGGCAACAGTGGCATAAAGGCCGAGGATGAGAGCGCTGATATTTTTGGTATAGGGATTGGGCAGGAAGGTCAGGGCGCTGTGGCCACCATCTTCCAGCGCCTGATTGCCGATAGCACGGCCAACGCGGAAGTTGACCAGAGCAACGGCGATGAGCATCACATCCACCATGCGGTGCAGGATATCGCCTGTGGGCCACAGACTGTAGGCAGCGGCGCAGGTGGTGAGCAGGGTGAGGACGAGGATAAAACTGATGAGGCGGCTATTGCGGTTGCGGATGACGCGCAGCGCGGTGTAGGCGGTGAGATAGAGCCAGAAGACGCTGCTGGTCCAGGCGGCAAGCGCGGGGTAAGGCAAGGCGATGAGGATGGCGGCCCAGAGGATGAGCAGAATGGTGCTGTGATAGCGGCGCGGCGCAGGGTCGTCCGTCCAGGCAGGCAGGGCGGTCATGAGGAAGCCGGCAAAGCCCGCCCCGGCGCAGAGGTTCAGGAAGGCAAAAGCGTGCCAATGCAGCGGATAAGCGGCGTGTGCGGGGGAGAGCAGGAGCACCAGCCACGGCAGGAGGGCAACCCAGGCACCGAGACAGGCGAGCGGGAAGAAGAGGCGGAAGGGGTGTTCGCGGTTACGCAGGGTGAGGAGGGGCATGGTTACGGTACCTGTGGGCGGGTTTTCTGGTAACGCCCGCGCCCGAGGAAGGTGAGTTGTCCCCGGTCGCGCAGGGTTTGCAGTTGTTGGCGGATTTTCGCTTCGATGTTGCGGTTGTCGGGGTAGGCGCGTTGCAGCGCGGACACGAAGCGGTAGCAGTCGGCGAGGGTAAAGCTATCCGGCAGTTCTTCGAGACAACGCATGACGGCGAGCAGCCAGGTTTTTTGCGGGGTGTCGTCGCGCAGGAAAAGGTGGGCACACCATTGTCGGCGCACGGTTTCGCGGTCAATGGGCTGCATCCGGTCGATGAGCAGGATTTTGCCGCTGGCGGGTAGTGGCGTGAGGTCAATGGTGCTGCCGATCCAGTCTTGGCGCTTGGCGCGGGCGGTGAGCGGCTTGCGCGGGCGGATGTGTTCTTCGGTGAGGTAGTGTTTGGGAATAAGGGTGAGTTGCTGCACGGCGTAGTCGGCGCGGCGGTAGCTGAGGATGAGGAAATTGGGATTGTCGGCGGCGCGCAGGCGAGCGAGCAGGGTATGGTAGGCGCCATTATTGATGCGGCGCGGGGCGTGTGTGCCCTGGTGGCTTTTCAGCTCGTAGTTTTCACGACAGCTGGTGCAGTTGAAGTCGCGGGCGGGGCTGTTGTTGCCGGTTTTGGTGAGCGGTGCACCGCAGTTGATGCAGGAGACGTTCGTTTTCAGCCAGTACTCGGAGAGAACGCGCACGATTTGCGCCCGGCTTTTGTAGCCCTGGGCGAGCTGCGGGTCAAAAAGAAGGTTCATGTTCAATCCGCCAGTGCCGCTTCCTCAATCCCGCGCAGGGCGGGGTGGGCGCTTTTTTCGCGACACCAGGCGGGATCGCGTGCGGCATAGGGTTCGCTCAGGTGGATGTCGGCGAAGCATTGCGTCGGTTTGCCGCGCAGGCAGTAGATGTGCCGGGCGAGGCGCACCGCTTCCTGGGCGTCGTGGGTGACGAGGCAGACGGCGGTGCCTGCATCAATGAGGCGGATGACGCGTTGTTGCAGTTCGTCACGCAGGCGGGCGTCCAGCGCGCTGAACGGTTCATCCATCAGCAGCAGGTCGGGCTCGGTAATCAGCGCCCGCGCCAGCGCCACGCGTTGTTGCATGCCGCCGGAGAGTTCGTGCGGGTATTTGCGCATGTCTTTGTCGTCCAGCCACAGTTCACGGAAGAGCGTCTGGATGCGCGCTGTATCCGCTTCAGGAGCGACAAGGCGGACGTTTTCGTCGGCACGCAGCCACGGCAGAAGGCGTGGTTCTTGAAAGAGATAGGCGAGGCGGCGGGCGTGGCAACGGATGCTGCCATCTTCCAGCTCAACGAGTCCGGCGATGGCGCGCAGGATGGTGGTTTTGCCGCAGCCGGAGGCACCGGAAAGGGCGAGGCATTCGCCGGCGGCGAGGTGCAGGCTGAAGTTTTCGACGATGGTTTGTCCGCCGAGGTCGATTTGGATGTTGTCTAGCGTCAGCATGTTCAGGAGCGGCGTTCGGTGATAAAGAGACGGCGCAGTGGTTCGAGTACGCCGTATTCGATGGCCATGATGATGGCGACGATGAGGATGATGTAGGCCATCACGTCCACGGTGTCGAGCATGGCGCGGGCACTGGCGATGGCGCTGCCCATGCCGTTGTTACTGCCGAGCAGTTCGGCCATGACGGTGATTTTCAGCCCGCTACCGACGGCAACGATGAGGGCGGGCAGCAGTTGGCGCAGGACATGCGGCAGATAAAGGGCGCGCAGGCGGCGCGGCCACGGCACGCGATAGGTTTCGAGCATTTCGGCGAGCGGCGCGGGGATGCTGACGATGCTCATCTGCGCAGCGGCAAAAACCAGCGGTAGCACGGTGATCCATACGGTGAAGACGACGCTGGTCGAGCCCATGTTGAACCAGAAGATGGCGAGCACGACCCAGATGATGGGCGGTGTGCCGAGCAGGACGGTGTTGACCGGGCGCAGCAACAGGGCGAGGGTGCGGCTCAATCCGGCGACGAAACCCGCGCTGATGCCGCAGGCAAGGGCGAGCGCGATGCCAATGCCGCCACGCGCCAGGGTGAGCAGCACGTCGCCTCGGGCGGCGGTCATGAGGATGTCGCCGGCGCGGGCGAGGACGGTAAGCGGCGCGGGAATGAGCATGGTGCCGAGGCGGTCGTGCCCGAATTGCCATAACGCGGTGATGGCAAAAAGCGAAGCGAGGGCGGGGAAGATGCCCCAGCAGTAATCGCCGATACGCCAGGCGAGCGGACGGTCGATGGGCTTGCCGTCTTCGAGAATCATGATGTCTCCTGAGCGCGGCTTGCAGCGGTGTGGTCGGTGATTTTCTGATAGCGGTCAATGGTCGCTTGCGGCCCCATACCGCCGATGATGCCAAGGGTTTTCATGCGCTGACTCCGTTACGGGTTCATGGCGATTGTAGCGCAGACAGGCGGACTCGGCCTTGATGTGTGCTGCGCTAGAATGGCGCGGTGTTTTATCTACTTAAGGAATACAGCGATGTTTTACCTATTAGTTGCAGTCAAGCTGATTCTCGGTTTTCTGGCGCTGGTGCTGGTCATCAACCTGACCGGCAAGGGCAATCTCGCGCCCGCCTCGGCCAGCGATCAGGTGCAGAATTATGTGCTGGGCGGGATTGTCGGCGGGGTGATTTACAACCCCGACATCACCATACTTGAATTCCTGCTGATCCTGGTGATCTGGTTCGCGCTGGTGCTGTCGCTACGCTGGCTGAAAAAACACAACAGTCTGGTCAAGCGGATGGTGGACGGACAGCCGGTGCTGCTGATTTCGCGTGGTCAGCTGGATGTGGCAGCGGTGCGGCGGGTGGGCATGTCGGCGCATGAACTCGCCTTCAAACTGCGTGCCGAAGGTGTGTATGCGGTGAAAGACGTCAAACAGGCCATCCTCGAACAGGACGGGCAGCTCATCATCACGCAGATGGGCGAAGAAAAGCCGAAATACCCGCTGATTACCGACGGTGTCATCCAGCACGCCACGCTGGAAATGATCGACAAGGACGAAGCCTGGCTACTGGCAGCATTGCAGGCGCAGGGCTATGCGGAGGTGAGCGCGGTATTCCTCGCGGAATACGACAGCGGAGAGATAACGGTAACGGGGTATTGAGGCAGGAAACCAGGTTTTATCCCGCTTGGCAGCAGCGAGGGCTGTCATGCCTGTTTGCTGCATAGTGCCCTGCCCTGCGCAAGAGCCCAGGTTTTATCCATCTCCTTACACACATCTTTTATAGCCGTTTCGGGGAGCTGATCCTGTGTTGGGCTCACCCCGCCAAGCGGCGTAAATACTGGGCTCGCCAAGCGGCGTAAATACTGGCCTCGCTAAGCGGCGTAAATACTGGCCTCGCCAAGCGGCGTAAATACTGGGCTCGCCAAGCGGCGCAAACACTGGGCCCGCCAAGCGGCACAAACACTGGGTCCGCCAAGCGGGATAAATACTGGGCCCGCCAAGCGGCGTAAATACTAGGCTCACCAAGCGGCGTAAATACTGGGCTCGCCAAGCGGCGTAAATACTGGGCTCGCCAAGCGGCGTAAATACTGGCCTCGCCAAGCGGCGTAAATACTGGCCTCGCCAAGCGGCGCAAACACTGGGTCCGCCAAGCGGGATAAATACCCATCTCCTTAAATTAAAGCGGACAAGCAAATCTTTCCCTATCCGGATGTGTGTAAGGGGATGAGGTTTTATCCCGCCTGACGGCGGCGAGGGCGAGCAGGAGGGGGATGTGTTTGGGGTTCATGGTTGTGGGCGGGTTGGGGGGCCGTGGTTGTATCGAAAGGGTGCGCCTGGGCGCATCCTTTCGGGCGGTTACAGCTTCGCCTAACCGCCCCTACGCGCTGCACGGTTCGCGGGTCAACGCCACCCCACCGGTTTTATCCCATCTCCGCCAGGAGCGCCTCGTCCAGCGCGATGGCGCGTTGGTGGGCGGGGCGGGCGAGGTGGCGGTTCATGTAATCGAGATAGACGCGCTCGGCGGGCAACACTTGTGCGCGCTGGATGAACCATTGGAGCAGGCCGCTGTAGTAGAGGTCGAGTGCGGTGAAGTGGTCACCGACGATATGGGCGCGGTCTTGCAGACGGGCTTTCAGCGTGGCGAAGGCGGTGTCGAAGTCGCCGTAGCCGATGGCGAGGCGCACTTCTTCGCTGTTTTCGATGGCGCGCTTGCGGTCGATGGCGGCGTATTCGAGGTGCAGGGCGAAGCAGAGCCAGCGGTAGTATTCGCCGCGCGCGTCGCTGCCTGCCTCTGGTATCAGCGCTTTTTCCGGGTAGCGTTCGGCGAGCCAGGTGAGGATGGCGGCGGTTTCGGTGAGTATGGTGTCGCCGTGGGTGAGCGCCGGGACTTTGCCCATCGGGTTGATGGCGCGGTAGGCGGGCGCTTTCATTTCTGCGCCGAAGGGGACGCCGACGGTGTCGTAGTCCGCGCCGCATTCTTCCAGCATCCAGCGGACGTTTGTGCCGCGGGAATGCGGGTTGGTGTAGAGGGTCAGTTTTTGCATGGGGTTCTCCGTTTTGTTGGGGGAACGCCATGATAGCGCGCCGCTGTGTCAGTTTTTGTCAGCAGGCTTATCGCGTCGTCAAAAAAGCCGCCCGCAGGCGGCTTTTTTCGTGCGCATGGTGCGAAGGCTCAGTTGCACGGCACTTTTACCGCAAGGCCGCCGGTGGAGGTCTCGCGGTATTTCGCGTTCATGTCGCGGCCGGTTTCGTACATGGTCTCGATGACTTTGTCGAGGGTGACGCGTGGTGCGCTGGTGCGGCGTAGCGCCATGCGGCTGGCGTTGATCGCTTTTACCGCGCCGATGGCGTTACGCTCAATGCACGGCACTTGTACTTGCCCGCCGACGGGGTCGCAGGTGAGGCCGAGGTTGTGTTCCATACCGATTTCCGCCGCCATGCACACTTGTTCCGGCGTGCCGCCCATGATTTCCGTCAGCCCCGCTGCCGCCATCGAGCAGGCGACGCCGACTTCGCCCTGGCAGCCGACTTCCGCGCCGCTGATGGAGGCGTTCATTTTGTAGAGTGTGCCGATGGCGCTGGTCGAGAGCAGGTAGCGTTCGATGGTTTCCTGGGTCAGCGGGTGGATGAATTTGTCGTAGTAGGCCAGCACCGCCGGGACGATGCCGCAGGCGCCGTTGGTCGGTGCGGTGACGACCCGCCCGCCGGCGGCGTTTTCTTCGTTCACTGCCAGCGCGAACATGTTGACCCAGTCCATCGCTTCCATCGGATCCTGCACGCTGCGCGATTCGAGGATGTGGCGCAGGCCGCAGGCGCGACGCGGCACTTTCAGCGGCCCCGGCAACAGTCCTTCGGCGTACTGGCCGCGCTCGATGCAGGCGGCCATGGTCTGCCAGACGCGTTGCAGGTAGATGCGCAGTTCTTCGTCGCTGTGTAGCGCCAGTTCGTTTTTGCGGATGAGCGAGGAGATGGAGAGGCCTTGCTCTGCGCAGTGGCGCAGGATGTCCGCCGCGCTCTGGTAGGGGAAGGGCTCTTGCACTGCGCTCGCCGTGGTTTTGCCGAAGTGTTCTTCGTCAACAATGAAGCCGCCGCCGATGGAGTAGTAGGTCTTGGTGAGTAGCACTTCTTCGCTCGCGTAAGCGGTGAGGGTCATGCCGTTTTCGTGCAGTTTCAGGAATTCACGGTGGAAGGGCATATCGGCCTTGAAATCGAAGGCGATGGTTTGGCTGTTCTCAGGTTCGGCTTCGTTCAGGGTGAGGCGGCCATTGGTTTTCACTGCTTCAATCGCCTGCGGGATGTATTCGATATCGACGCTATCCGGGCGGTAACCCATCAGGCCGAGCAGGATGGCAAGGTCGGTGTTGTGGCCGCGTCCGGTCAGCGACAGCGAGCCATAGACATCGGCACGGATGTGGTCGGTGCGTGCCAGTTGTCCGGCGGCGAGCAGGTCGTCGATGAACTGGCGCCCGGCTTTCATCGGGCCGACGGTATGCGAGCTGGAGGGACCAATGCCGATTTTGTACATGTCAAAGACGCTGATCATGGCGATACCTCAGAACAGTTTGTAAACCACGGCAGAGATGGCAATGCTACCCATGACGACGACGAAGACGTTACTCGGCGCGCCCCGGAAGCGTTGCAGTGCAGGCACATGGCGGATGGCGTACATCGGCATGATGAAGAGAATCATGGCGATCACCGGCCCGCTCAGGCTTTCGATGAAGCCGAGGATGCTGGGGTTGAGGATGGCGACAATCCACAGCGTGATCATGAAGAATGCGGCGCTGATTTTCTGGAATTTTTTCGGCTCGATGGGTTTATCCAGCAGTTGATTGACCAGCCCTTCCAGCCCTTCGCGCGCACCGAAATAGTGGCCGAAGAATGAGCTGCTGATGGCGAGGAAGGCGACAAAGGGCGCGAAGTAAGAAATAACGGGATTATCAAACTGGTTGGCAAGATACGAGAGGATGGAAATATTCTGTGCCTTCGCCTGGGCGAGATCGGCTGGGGTAAGGCTGAGGACGCAGCTGAACACGAAGAGCATGACAAAGGCGACCAACATCACTGCCGTCTGCCTCAGTGTCTTGTTAATTTCTCGGTCGGTATCACTACCTTGCGGGAAATGATGCGCGTGGGATACGGCACAGCTGGAAATTGCTGGCGAATGGTTAAAGGCAAAAACCAGCACCGGGATCGTCAACCACAACGTCGAGACGAAATTATGGGCGGACGGTATCTCACGCAGGATGGCGCCGTTCCAGTGCGGAATAAGATAGAGCGTCAGCCCGAACAGTATGGCAATCAGCGGATACACCAGCCAGTTCGTCACCTTCAAGATAAAGTTCTCGTTGGTGAGCATGATGCCGACCATGATGGCGATAAGGACAAAGGACACGACCGAGCGCGGCGGCGGCGCCATGTGCATCTGGTGTTCCATGAAAGAAATCACCGTGTTGGTAATGCCGACACCGTAAATCAGCAGAATTGGATAAATCGCGAGGAAATAGAGCAGGGTGATGCAGCGCCCGCCTGTTTTGCCGAAGTGTTCTTGCACCACATAAGTGATGTCCTGCCCCGGATTCTTCGAAGACAGTACGAAACGCGCGAGACCACGGTGCGCGAAATAGGTCATTGGCCCGACGAGGATAGTCATGATGATAAGCGGCCAGAATCCGCCCATACCGGCGTTAATCGGCAGAAAGAGTACGCCCGCGCCAACAGCGGTACCAAAGAGGCTGAGTGCCCAGGTGAAGTTAAACGATTTTTAACGGTGTTCATGGGGGTTCCCTTACTTATTAAAAATGCGATACGACAAACGAGGAACAAAAAGCCCCTTAACTGCAAAATGACAGCAAGGGGCTTGATTGCGATAGAGAATAAAACGGCTCATGATGACTCTTGGTAGGATTTATCACGCATATTATAGTTTAAATTTGTTGATTTAGCTTGGATATCTTTGCACGCCACGTTGTTATTTGTGGCATCCCAACATAAAAAAGAACTGAAAGCGCGGTGAATCGCTGCAAAGCGGGACAAATGCTGGGGTCAGCAGATACCAAACAAAAAATCCCCGGGTGGGGATGGCGTTTGAGGAGAAGCAAAAGAAGATAACACCCCGCCAAGCGGGATAGATACAGGATTTATGATAGCTGACAGGCCGGAAACAGCCTTCGAACATAGAAAACCGTCAAGTTGAAGGAAGTACGCCCAACAGGCGTAAAAAAGAGCATAACCGTGGTGGCCGCTATCCTTATACCCTTGAACCAGAAGGTTCAAGTGGGCATCTCAACAAGCCTTCGGGCTTCTTACTCCAAGGTAAGCTTACACACCCGGCCGCATCTGACACCCTTTGCATAATGCAATTAGGATCAAGGGGTTTTTGAGGAAACGCGAACCCCACAGTTATGCTTTCCATTATTGTAACTTAATAAATCAAATTATGTAAAAAATTAATCTTCAATAATAATCCTGATTATGTGAATCCGCTTTGCGCTCAACGAGAACATTCATCACCGAGGGAAAACATTGAGCGGTTCATAGTAAAGACATCATGCGCAAAGTCCACGAAGGACTGGCGGCCAACTTCGCCCAAGACGATCCCGAATACATCAGCCTGCGTGAAGAACTGGAACGCATCTTCAAGAAAAAGAACCTCGCCGAAGTCGGACAGGAAGAAATGCAGGCAAACATCGCCACGCTCGAAACCATCTATGCCCGAATCAAAGAGCTGAACCGCTAAAACAACCTATTGCAGCACAAATACCGCGGCGACGCTAAATACGCCTGTATCCATAAACGCCTGCTGGAAATCCCCGCTCTCTGCGGCGACAAACGCAAAGTCTTTAACGCGCTGAACGGTGTAAAAACCGACGTCGTTCAAAAAATGCTGGATATGGAGCAGATTTTGGACAACCAGAATTACTTTGAAAAACAAATGCAGGGCATCGTATTAAAGCAGTTTTGAACGGAGCAACACAATTTCCTGTTCAGCCCCAAGATATCCAAGCCATCAACTGGCTGCTGGTGCGGGAATATTTAAAAGAAAGCGGGCGGATTTGAGGGGGGGGGGGTAGATTTTCAGGCCGCCTAAACCATCTATAAATACAGGAAAGCTATGCACAACAACGACATTAGCAGCGAACGACGGATGTATCTGCGTGTGCGCGAAATATTTGCCATGCCGGCGGATTACCAGCCCAGCTTCAAAGAAATCACCTATTTTTTCAAAATCATACAAAACAAACTTTATTACGCCTGTATAGCTAATTAGCTTATTTTTCATACAACATTAATGCCAGACTTGCTGCATTTACGCAGCATTCAGGGAAGAATTGTATGAAGAATTAAGAGCATTAGCTATACCCGCCATACCGCCCCTGAAATGATTTACCAAAGGGCAGATGCGGGGAACCCCAATATGGGTATGGGGCTGACATTGGCGGGGTGAAGAAATCGACGCCCTCAACCGTATCGTTTCCATGTGACTGGATTTTGCTGACGAATTTGCGCAAAAAAAGGATAAATTGCAAAGGCTGCAATTCAACGGTGATTATTCATAGTGTCTCTGTATCCGCATGGATTGTCACCATGGCAAATGCCATTTGGGGATTTATTTTATCGATATGGGTTTTACCCATCCCCTTACATATATCTTTTACAGCCGTTGCAGAGGATTGATACGGCGTTGGCCCGCCAAGCGGCGTAAACACTGGGCCCGCCAAGCAGCGTAAACACTGGACCCATCAAGCGGCGTCAATACTGGGCCCGCCAAGCGGCGTAAACACTGGACCCGTCAAGCGGCGCAAACACAGGGCCCGTCAAGCGGCGTAAATACTGGACCCATCAAGCGGCGCAGACACTGGGCCCGCCAAGTGGCGCAAACACTGGACCCGCCAAGTGGCGCAAACACTGGACCCGCCAAGCGGCGTAAACACTGGGCCCATCAAGCGGCGTAAACACTGGGCCCGCCAAGCGGCGTCAATACTGGGCCCGCCAAGCGGCGTAAACACTGGACCCGCCAAGCGGCGTAAACACTGGACCCGTCAAGCGGCGCAAACACAGGGCCCGT
>CAURDG010000026.1:0-11801 GCA_963523555.1 uncultured Cardiobacterium sp. | reverse complement strand
CCACCTTATAGCCCTGACTTAAACCCAATCGAGCATAAATGGGCATGGATTAAATATATTCACAATAAACTTCGATTAAATAATATTGACCTATTATTCAATATATGCATGAATAATTAAGTATATTAGCCATGGCCGCTTTTGGCGGTGGCGATATCGGCGTGGCTTTTTTCGCTTTCTTGTGTGCGGACACGGACGGCAGTGCTGTGCGCGAGCGCCTGTTCTTCCCACTCTTTTTGGCCGGCGACGGTGAGGTTGGCGAGGCGGTTTTCGGCGACGGCAAGCTCTGTTTTCAGTCGGGCTTCTTTGGCGCTGGCGCTGTCGTAACCGCCTGGGCTTTGTAGGTGTCAATGATGGTGGCTTCTCCGGATTGAAAAAGCGCTTTGGCTTGGCTGATTTGCAGTTGATAGGCATTTTTTTCGGCGGCAACGGCGGTGAGTTTGTCGCGCGCAGTGAGGGTTTCGAGGCAAGCTTTGCCAACATCCAGCAGAAGTTCGCTGGTGGTGCTATCAAGCTGACTGTCTCCGAGGCGGGCAGTGATTTGTTCGGCGCGCCAGGCGTCCCAGCGGGCACGGTCGTACAGCGGCTGGCTGATTTGTACGTCCCAGCCGTGGCTTTGGTATTTGTCGTAGGCGTCCTGGGCGCGGTCGCTGTAGTTGGCGTTGGCCGAGACTTGCGGCAACAGGCGGGCTTTCGCCTGGGTTTGCGGCTCTTGGGCAGCATTGCGTGCATGGCGGGCGGCGTCGTACTGCGAGGAATGGATGCGTGCCGCTGCCCAAGCTTCGTTCAGATCGTAAGCGTGGGCAGGCAGACTGATGAGCAGGGCGAGGAGCAGGGGTTTGGCTGGCATGAGGATTCCTGTGGTTAGGATGTGGCTATTATCGGCAAAAAGAGGGAAGAGTAATCCGGTTATTCAAGAGTAGCTTTCAGTACCCGATGATGAAGATAGGGGAGGTTTGTAACGAATTAAGGTCTGCCCTCGGAGTTGGGGCAGCCACTAAGCGGGATAAAGACTGGTTTTATCAGCTTGTGTGTATGTTACCGGAGGTGAGAACTGGGCAAGGAAGCCGCTGAAGGTGTGGCAGAGCTGGGCGAGCTCATGCGGCGCGTAGAAGAAATGTCCAGCATCAATGAGGTGCAGGGTGGCGCCGTTTTCCCGGGCATAGCGCACGGAGTGTTCGTAGAGAATGATGTCGTCGTGCCAGCCGTGCACGATGGTGGTCGGGCTGATGCGCGGGTAGTGCTGCACACGGTAACGCAGGCAGTAGAGGGCGGGAGCGATGAGGAAGAGTCCTTTGACTTTGCCGGGATGGGCGGCAGCGGCCAGCATCGAGGTGTAGCCGCCCATGCTGAAACCGGCGAGGAGCACGACTTCCGGCTCGGCGGCAACGCGGGCGGTGAGGCGCGCGGCACGTTCTTCCGGATCTTCGCTGTCGCGGTCATCCACGGTTTCGCAGATGTAGCCGTGCGCCTTGCCGGTGCGGGCGAGGTGGTAGATTTCTTTGTTGTGCGGGGTGCCGCCGCGTCCGTGCGAGAGGATGATTTTCACGATTTGCGCTGTTTGCCGAGTTTGTCGAGGGTGGCGTTGATGTATTTGTAACTGTCGGCGGCGCCGAATTGTTTGGCGAGTTCGACGGCTTCGTTGATGGTCACGGTCGGGTGGATGTCCGGGCGCTCGTCGATTTCGTAAACACCGATCCAGAGGATGGCACGCTCGACGGGGTCAAGCAGCGAGACTTTGCGGTTGTTCACGGTGGCGAGGCGGTTGCCGAGCTCTTCGCGGTGTGTGGTGATGTAGGTATAGGCGGCAGCGAAGTAGTCTTCGTCGATTTCGCGCGCTTTCGGGTCTTCCATGCGGTTCATGCGCACGAGGTGGGGCGGGTCGCCAGTGATTTGCCATTGGTAGAGGGTTTGCAGGAGCAGGCGGCGGGCACGGCTGCGTTGTTCGATGGCGCGGCGGCGCAGGTTGGGCGCTTTGCTAGGCGCGACGGGGGCGGTATGGTCTGCGGCGGGCGCAAGGCTATCGGCTGCGGGGACGGTATCGTCAGCGGCAGGAGCGGAATTATTAGTGACTGGAACGGCATCGTCAGCGCTGGGAACAAGGTCGAGTTTCATCAGGATGTCGGTCTGTGCGTCGCTGCCGAGGGTGAAGGTGTGGCTGGCAAAGGCGGTGAAGCCGTGTTTTTGGTAGAACTGCAAGGCGCTGCGGTTGTGTTCCCACACGCCGAGCCAGAGGTAGGGGGCGCCCTGTTTTTCGGCATCATGACGCGCCTGCCGGTAGAGTGCGGCACCGACACCCTGACCGTGGTGGGCTGAGAGGACGTAGATGCGCTCGATTTCCAGCGCCTGCGGGTTTTGCGGCTCGCTTTGTGCCGCGCCGGTGTTGGTTTTGAGGTAGCCGAGGGCGTTGCCGTCGTCGTCTTCGGCGAAGTAGAAGCGGCTTTCGGGGTTGACGAGTTCTTGCGCGAGGCGGGAGGCCGAGAGGTTGTGTTCGAGGTAGTGCGCCATATCGGCTTCGCTGTTGTCGGCGGCGAAGGTTTCGTGGAAGGTGGTGCGGCTGATGCTTTGCAGCTGGTCGAGGTCGGCGAGGGTCAGTTGGCGGATGTGCATGGTTGTCTCGGGTTGGGGGATTAGAGTGGGGTGTGCTGGCGTCCGGCGGCGTCGAAGTTGCCCGGTTCAAGCCAGCGCTCGAAGCGGGCGCGTTGTGCCGGCCATTCGTTATCGAGCAGCGAATACCAGGCGGTGTCACGGTTGCGGCCTTTGTAGACAACGGCCTGGCGGAAGGTACCTTCGTAGGTGAAGCCGAGGCGCTCGGCGGCGCGGCGGCTGGGCGCGTTCAGGCTGTCGCATTTCCATTCGTAGCGGCGGTAGTGCAGTTCGTCAAAGACGTAGCGCATCAGCAGGTATTGGGCTTCGGTGGCAAGGCGCGAGCGTTTGAGGGCGTCGCCATAGCAGACCCAGCCCACTTCGATGACGCGGTTGGCCGGGTCGATGCGCATCAGCGCCAGGGTGCCCAGCGCCGTGCCGCTCGTGGCATCACAGATGGCGAGGTGGTAGGGGTCATTGGATGCGGCCATGCGCTGCATGTGGGCATCATGCGCGACGCGGTCGGGCGCAGGGTCAATGCTGAGGTAGGTGAAGTTTGCCGGCGGCGCGGCAGGGCCATAGACGGCATAAAGATCGTCACCGTGGCGGGCGGGATCGAGTTTTTCGAGGCGGCAGTAGCGGCTATGCAGGGTGGTGATGGCCGGACGTGCGCCGGGGGTGTAACCGGGCAGGGCGTCGCCGATGGGTTGGTGATATTGGTTGATGGGCATGATTTATCTGGTGATAGCTTAGAAGATGGCGAGGTAACGGGTCATGGCGTAGAGCCGCCCCCGTTGCCTGCCGGTTATTTCCTGCACGATGTGTCTTTTTTCAAATTCGCGCAACAGGCTGCCAGCAGTAGCTGTACTGATATCCAGCCGTTTTTCTACGGTTTGTATGGTCTGTATTGGCGAGGAATAGAGTAGTTGTAGCAGGCGGTCGGCCAGTTCGGCGCGCTTGCCCATGCCAAGCAGTTGTGTCTGCATGTCTTCGCGCAGTTGCATGATGTTGCGGAAGACTTGGCAGCCGCGTTTGGCGGTTTCTTCTACACCGCTCAGGAAAAAGAGTAGCCAATGCAGCAGGTCGTTACGCAGGCGCACTGCCATCAGGGCGTCGTAGTAACTGGCTCGGTTACGCTCGAAGAAATCCGAGATATAAAAGGCCGGTTTTTCTAGTACGCCGCTATGGATGAGATAGAGCGGTATTAGCAATCGTCCGATGCGACCGTTGCCGTCCAGGAATGGGTGGATGGTTTCAAATTGGTAGTGGCTAATGCCGATGCGAATGAGGTGGGGGACGTGAATGTGGTCGTTATGCCAAAATTGCTCTAAATCGCCCATGAGTGCGGGGACGTTGTCGTGATGCGGGGGGATGAAGGCGGCATCATTCAGGTTTGAGCCACCTATCCAGTTTTGGCTGCGGCGAAATTCACCCGGCAGTTTTTCTTTACCGCGCACGCCGTTGATAAGGGTATGGTGTGTTTTTTTCAGCAGCCTGTTGGATAGCGGCAGGAGCCGCAAATCGGCAACAGCTTCGTTCATCGCCTTGATGTAGTTTTGCACTTCGCGCCAGTCGTCCCGTTTTTCAGGCAGGATTTGTTCTTCGGGCATCAGCGCTTCGTCCAGCTGTGTCTGGGTACCTTCGATTTTGCTGGATGTCTGCGCTTCTTTGGTGATGTGCATTTGGATGAAGAGATCAATGTCCGGCACGATCAGGGAAAAGGCGTTCAGTTCGCCTAGGGCACGAGTCGCCTGTTCCAGCTGGGTATTCAAGCGGGGCGCTTCCCAGATCCATGCGGTATTGACTAGGGTCGGTTCAAAGCTTTGGTATTGGTAGCGCGTTTGCCAGCTGCCCGCCGTGTAGGTTTCAATTTTCATGTGGTGTGTGGATGCTATTTCGGAGTTTTTGAGGTTAGTACCGTCATTATTTTAGGGAAATGGCTTTTCTTAAAGTTAGCGCGGTCGTTATTTTAAGGAAACGGCTTTTCTTAAAGTTAGCGGGCTGGTTCGTAGGGGTATGTAAGAGATCGGGGGTCAAGCGGGGCAACCGCGTGAGCGGTTGGTGGTGTGGTGGGCTAATGCCCACCTGCGGTTCGGGCAGCCGCCAAGCGAGGTTGTTACTGGGCTCACCAGGCGGGGTGAGCGCGGTTTAGCCGATTTGGCGCAGCAGGCTGACCATTTCGATGGCGACCAGGGCCGCTTCGGCGCCTTTGTTACCGGCTTTGGTGCCGGCGCGTTCGACGGCCTGTTCGATGTTGTTGGTGGTGAGGACGCCATTGATGACGGGGATGTCGTGTTTGAGGGCGACGCTGCTGAGTGCTTTGGCGCTTTCGCCGATAACGATGTCGAAGTGTGCGGTCGCGCCTTTGATGACGGCACCGAGGGCGATGATGGCGTCGTAGCGGCCGGTTGCGGCGAGGCGCTGCGCAGCGATACCGAGTTCGAGTGCGCCGGGGACGTAGGCAACGTCGATGTTGGTGAGTTCGGTGCCGTGACGTTTCAGGGCGTCGATAGCGCCGGCTTCGAGTTTGTTGACGATGAAGTCGTTGAAGCGCGAGCAGATGATGGCGTAGCGCGCGCTGTCGAGGATGTAGTCGCCTTCAAGGCGGTTGACGTCGTTAGAGGTCATGGTGTTTTCCTTGTGGGTTTGTTAAGGGGTGAAATCCGCGTGGTTGTTTCGCTTGGCGCTCCCGGCTTTATTCGCTGAGGTATTCGCTCACTTCGAGTTGGTAGCCGGAAATGCCGGTGAGTTTGTACGGCGCCGAGAGCAGGCGCATTTTGCCGACGCCCTGGTCGATGAGGATTTGTGCGCCGATGCCGTAGGTGCGCAGGTCTTGTTCTTGCGGACGTTTCGGCGGCGGGTTGTTGTGAGTGAAGGCGACCATGCGGCTGAGGATGTCGTTGTTGTTTTCGGCTTCGTCGAGGACGACGATGATGCCGTCCGGTTCTTGCGCGAGGCGTTGCAGCGCGCTTTGCAGGCTGTGGGTGCGTTCGCTGAGGCGGGCATGAAAGAGGTCGCCGAGGGTGTTTTGCACGTGAACGCGGACGAAGGTCGGGCGCGCCGCCTGGATTTTGCCTTTGCTCAGGGCATAGTGCAGGCGGTCGTTGTCGTAGATGTTCTGGTAGGCGGTGAGGGTGAAGGTGCCGTATTCGGTCGGCAGTTCGCATTGGGCGATGCGGGCGATGGTTTGTTCGCGTTCGAGGCGGTAGGCGATGAGATCGGCGATGGTGCCGATTTTGATGTTGTGTTCGGCGGCGAAGATTTCGAGTTCGGGACGGCGCGCCATCGAGCCGTCTTCTTTGAGGATTTCGACGATGACGGCGGCAGGTTCGAGGCCGGCCAGGCGGGCGAGGTCGGTGCTGGCTTCGGTGTGGCCGGCGCGGACGAGGACGCCGCCTTCGCGCGCGACGATGGGGAAGATGTGTCCGGGCTGGACGAGGTCTTCGGGGCGGGCGTTTTTGGCGGTGGCGGCATGAATGGTGCGGGCGCGGTCGGCGGCACTGATGCCGGTGGTCACGCCTTCGGCGGCTTCGATCGAGACGGTGAAGGCGGTGTGGTACGGCGAGGTGTTGTGGCGGGATTGCGGCCAGAGGTTGAGCTGGTCGTTGCGCGCCTGGGTGATGGTGAGGCAGACGAGGCCGCGCCCGTATTTGGTCATGAAGTTGATGGCTTCGGGGGTGATGTGTTCGGCGGCCATGATGAGGTCGCCTTCGTTCTCGCGGTCTTCGTCATCCATGAGGATGACCATTTTGCCGGCGCGCAGGTCGTCGATGATTTCTTGGGTGCTGTTCAGGGGCATTTCAGTATCCGTGTTGGCGTAGGGTGTCGAGGGTGAGGCTGCTTTCTTGCGGGGCATGCAGCAGGCGTTCGAGGTAGCGGGCGATGAGGTCCACTTCGAGGTTGACGCGCGCACCGGGGCGCAGGTCGGCGAGGGTGGTACGCGCCTGGGTGTGCGGCACGATGTTGACGTGGAAGGTGTCGCCGTCCACGCCGTTGACGGTGAGGCTGATGCCGTCCACGGTGATGGAACCTTTCGCCGCGATGTAGCGCATCAGCGCGCGCGGCGCGGCGATGGTGAGGCGCTCGCTGCGCGCTTCGGGGATGCGGTCAATGAGTTCGCCGACACCGTCCACATGGCCGCTGACGAGGTGGCCGCCAAGCGGGGTGGCGAGTGTCAGGGCGCGTTCGAGGTTGACGGCAGCGCCGGGGGTAAGATCGCCGAGGGTGGTAAGACGCAGGGTCTCGGCGGAGACGTCAGCGTTGAACCAGTCCGCGCCGAGGGCGGTGGCGGTGAGGCAGACGCCGTTCACGGCGATGCTGTCGCCCAGGGCGCAGCGGGCGAAATCGAATGCCTGGGAGGCGATAGTGAGGGTGCTGTCGTCGCCGTGCGTGTCGCAGGCGCGCAGGGTGCCGGTGGTTTCTATGATGCCTGTGAACATGGGTTTCCCGGGGTGAGGGTGAGGCGCAGGTCGGTGCCTAGCGGGGTGGTATCGGTGATGATGTACTGCATTTTAGCAGATAGGTCTGCAAGCGGCGGCAGCGCGGCCAGCGGGCGGGCATCCGGCCCGAGCAGGCAGGGCGCGAGGTAGTAGAGGATTTCATCGGCCAGTTGCGCATGCAGGAAGGCGCCCGCCAACCCTGCCCCGGATTCGACGAGGGCGTTGTTGATGCCGCGTCGCCCCAGTTCATTGAGCAGGGCGGCAAGCGGAATGTGGCCGTCGGCAAGCGGTAGGCGCAGCAGTTCGGCGTGCGCGGGATAGGTGGGGGCTGGCGTGGTTTCCCCGCAGGCGATGAGGATGGGGGTGGGTTCGCTGAAGACGGCGGCATCAGGCGGGGTTTGCAGGCAGCTGTCGATGATAACGCGCAGCGGCTGGCGGCTGGGCAGGTCAGTGGGATAACGCGCCGTGAGACGGGCGTTATCGGCGATGATGCTACCGGTACCGGCGATGATGGCGTCGGCGGCGAGGCGGTGCTGGTGCGCGTCCAGCCGTGCCGCTTCGCCGGTGATCCATTGGCTGTCGCCATTTGCCAGCGCAGTACGGCCATCAAGCGAGGCGGCGAGTTTCAGGCTGACGAAGGGGCGGCCTGTGCTGATACGGCGGAAGAAGCCGCGATTGAGGGCGGTAGCTTCGGCCTGGCACACGTTTTCGCTGACGGCGATGCCGGCGGCGCGCAGGCGGGCGATGCCTTGGCCGGCCACAAGCGGGTTGGGGTCGCGGCAGGCGATGACGGCGCGGGCAATACCGGCGGCGATGAGCGCGTCGGCGCAGGGCGGGGTGCGACCATGATGGGCGCAGGGTTCGAGGGTGATGTAGGCGGTGGCGCCACTGGCGGCGTCGCCCGCTGCGCGCAGGGCGTGTGCTTCGGCGTGCGGCTCACCCGCATATTGGTGCCAGCCTTCGCCGACGGCAACGTCGTTTTTGACGAGGACGCAGCCAACGCGCGGGTTGGGGGCGGTGGTGTAGAGGCCGCGCCGCGCGAGGTCAAGCGCGCGCCGCATCCAGTAGGTATCGTCGTGCATGACGGCTAGTCTTGCCGCAGTTCGGCGATGGTGTTGATGAAGGCCTCGACGTCCTGAAAGCTGAGGTACACCGAGGCGAAGCGGATGTAGGCGACGTGGTCGATGTTTTTCAACCCCTGCATGACCCAGTCGCCGAGGCGGCGCGAGGGGATTTCCCGCTCGCCACCGATACGCAGGCGGTTTTCGATGTCATCAATAAGGCGGTTGATTTTATCGACGCTGACCGGACGCTTTTCGATGGCGCGCAGAAGGCCATTGCGCAGTTTTTCTGCCGAGAAGGCCTGCCGCTCGCCGTTCTGCTTGATCACCATCGGCAGCGAGATTTCCGCTGTTTCGTAGGTGGTGAAGCGGGTGGTGCAATCGGGATTGATGCACTCGCGCCGACGGCGGATTTTGCTGCCGTCGGCGATGAGGCGAGAATCGACGACGCGGGTGTCAGGCTGATGGCAGATGGGGCAATGCAAGGCACGTCCCCGTTAGCGGTACACCGGAAATTCGGCGCAGAGGCGGCTGACTTTTTCGCGCACGGCGAGGATGGTTTCCTCGTTGTCAATATCATCCAGGATGTCGCAGATCCAGGTGGCGACCTGCTTCGCTTCGGCCTGCTTGAAGCCGCGCGTAGTGATGGCCGGCGTGCCAATGCGGATACCGCTGGTGACGAAGGGGGATTGCGGATCATCCGGCACGGCGTTTTTGTTGACGGTGATATGCGCGCGCGACAGGGCGGCATCGGCGGCGCGGCCGGTGATGTTTTTGCTGACGAGGTTGAGCAGCATCAGGTGGTTCTTGGTGCCACCCGAGACGATGTCATAGCCGCGCGCAAGGAAGACTTTAACCATCGCCTTGGCGTTATCCAGCACCTGTTCCTGGTATTTGGTGAAGGCTGGATCCAGCGCTTCGAGGAAGGCAACCGCTTTCGCCGCGATCACCTGCATCAGCGGGCCGCCCTGCACGCCGGGGAAGATGGCAGAATTGAGCTTCTTCTCCAGCTCTTCATTGGCGCGGGCGAGGATGAGACCGCCGCGCGGGCCGCGCAGGGTTTTGTGTGTGGTGGAGGTAACGACATCGGCGATCGGCACCGGGTTCGGATACAGCCCGGCGGCGACCAGCCCGGCGACGTGCGCCATATCGACCAGCAGATAAGCGCCAACGCTGTCGGCAATCTCGCGGAAACGTTGGAAATCAAGAACCTGCGAATAAGCGGAAAAGCCGGCGATGATCATCTTCGGCTTGTGTTCTGTGGCCATACGCTGCAGCGCGTCGTAATCAATCAGGCCGGTTTTCAGGTCAAGGCCGTAGTGAATGGCGTTGTACAGTCTGCCGGAAAAGCTGACCGGCGAGCCGTGCGTCAAATGGCCGCCATGGCCGAGATCCATGCCGAGTACCGTGTCGCCCGCGTTCAGCAGGGCGAGGAAGACAGCGGCGTTTGCCTGCGAACCGGAATGCGGCTGCACATTGGCATAATCCGCGCCGAAGAGCATTTTGGCGCGCTCGATGGCAAGCGTTTCAACGACATCGACATGCTCGCAGCCGCCGTAATAACGCTTGCCAGGGTAGCCCTCGGCGTACTTGTTGGTTAAACAAGTGCCTTGCGCTTCCATCACACGCGGACTGGCATAATTTTCCGAAGCAATCAGCTCAATATGCGTTTCCTGCCGCAGGGCTTCGGCGGCAATCGCGGCCGCCAGTTCGTCATCAAAGCCCGTGATGGTCATTTCTTTATTAAACATGATAAAAATATTACAAATGGGGAAGGCGGCCTATGGTACTGCCTCAAGGTAACAAGGGCAACTCGCGACACTGGCACGGAAAAATGCGACGAATCCCGCTTGTTTGCAGCATTTCTGCCCCCTACACTCACGGCCCTCAAAAACCAGACGGAGACCCCGAACATGCTCAAAAAGACCCTTCTTGCCGCCCTCTTCGCCGTGCCTGCCCTCAGTGCCTGGGCGGAGACCTATCTGATTGACGTGCGCACCCCGGCGGAATACGCCGAAGCACACGCTGACGGTGCCATCAACATCCCGGTGGAAGACGTGGCGGCAAAAATCAGCGAAGTGACCGCTGACAAAGACGCTGATATTTACGTGTACTGCCGCAGCGGCCGTCGCGCCGGTGTCGCCCAGGAAACACTGGCCGGCCTCGGCTACAAAAAAGTCACCAACCTCGGCACCCTGGCCAATGCGCAGGCCTTTGTTGCCAAACAGCAGGCGGAAAAAGCCACGCCATAAAACAGTAAATAGGGAAACAAAAACGGCGGGTAACCGCCGTTTTTTTGTTGCCTCGTTCAGCGCAAGACCAGTATTTATCTCGCTTGGAGAGAACTCGGTATTTTATCTCCTTAGCATAGATGACTACACATCTCACAAAGAGGAAAATCTTTTAGTAAATAGCGGACGCTCCTCACCTCTCGCTTGCGGGAAGCGGGACTCCCATAAAAAATATCTGCATTTTTTTCATAGGTACCCAAGCGGTGTTGCGCAGCGACGGAGGAGGGTAAAAAAGCCCTCACCCCTAGCACCTGCTGTAGAAAACCTGCCCTGCACACCTGGCTACAAGCCTTCCTAAAAGAAGGCTACGGAACAAGCGGTAACACCCCGCCAGCAGGGCAGCGCGGCAGAAATACGCCGCGCACGCAGAACGCGAGAAAACCCTTCGCCGCTTGCGAATAAAACATCGCTCCCGCAGAAAAAACATAACAAATCGGCCTAAAACGCCGCCCTATGGAATTCATCTTGGCTTTTACGACTGAATAAAAAATGTCCCTGAACCAAAGGGATTAAGACATAGCGACACGGTCGCTATCATTCAATTGGCTCGAATAAAAAACGTCCCTGAACCAAAGGGATTAAGGCGGCAATCATGGCCGGATCAGGAAGGTTATCGGCCAACAAGTCATCTGCCTCTTCACTCAATTAAGGCATTTCATGCGCTATTTATGGTTATTTGCCCAGTTGGCCGGTCATGCGGCGTTTGCTGCTGCTGATGATGCGCGGCGTTGTGAGTGGGCGAGTGCAGATGCGATCGTCCCGTTGTGTCCGGCCGATGTGCCATTTCGCTAACCGCCCTCCTCTATACGGATGTGAGCGCCATGAAGGCCCTGTCAGTGCGCTTTTGCTGCCAATAAAGACCCGCGTGATTCCTATCAGGCGGGCATAATCTTGGGCGAAGCCGCCACTACGCAGGGGTTGCGCCATATTGCTTCCCAAGAAGCGCCCGTGTGGGTGATGGCGGCAGGGCGATGCTTTCACTTGGTGTCTATCAGGCGACAGCAGATGCGGGATATGCCACCGCGCGCTACTGCCTGTTGCTGTTGCCTCACATGCGTGGGGATAGGCAGGCATTTGCCGGACTGCGCGAAACCTGCCACCGCTGGGGTATTTCAGCTTGGCGCAATGCTATGGTCAGCGGCAAAGCTTTGCGGCCAGTCCTTCCCGCAAGCCCAGTGTTTACGCCGCTTGGCGCCCTGCCCTTCCCGCAAGCCCTGTATTTCTCCCGCTTGGCGAGGTCAGGTTTTATCCCGCTTGGCGCGTGCCGAACGTGAATCTCGCACAAATAAGCCCCTCCCCTTTTTTATGGGGGAGGGGTGTTGGGGTGGGGGTTGAACAAAACTGCGCAGCGACAAAGCCCTGTCATGATGCCGCTTGGCGCGAACCCAGCAAAATCGCCGCTTGGCGCGAACCCGGCAAAATCG
>CAURDG010000025.1:0-11964 GCA_963523555.1 uncultured Cardiobacterium sp. | reverse complement strand
CAGGCGGAATAGTGTTGACGGTATCGCGGCCAATCAGCAGTTCGACGTAGCGCACATCCGAGTAGGCGGGGTTTTTGGTCCCGGTACTCGCCCACAGCAGGCGCTGCACAGCGGCACCTTTTTTGGCGAGATCAAGCCAGTCGTCGTGGCTGATGCGCTCAAGGTAGTAACTGTATGCCGCCTGGGCATTGGCAATGGCCGCCCGACCACGCAGATCGGCGTGTTTGTCGGCAAGCAGGGCATCGATTTTGCTGTCCACACGGCTGACAAAGAAGCTGGCGACGGAACGCAGCAGGTCGATGGACTGGCCACTGGCAACGCGTTCTTTCAGGCCGTCGATGTAGGCTTCGAGGGTCTGGCGATAACGTTCCGGCGAAAAGAGCAGGGTGGCGTTGACGTTGACGCCTTCGGCGGTCAGGCGGCGGATGGCGTCAATGCCGGCCAGTGTCGCCGGCACTTTGATCATCAGGTTTTCCCGCGCGACACGGCGGTAGAGGTCTAGTGCTTCGGCCACGGTTTTGTTGCTGTCGTGGGCGATGTCGGGCGAGACTTCCAGCGAGACCATGCCGTCGGTTCCATTGGTTTTTTCGTACACGGGCTGCATCAGGTCGCAGGCGCGGCGGATGTCTTCGATGGCAAGGGCATAGAAGGTGTCGCGTACACCACCGGTGTTGTTTTGCAGCCAGTGTTGCAGGGCGCTGTCATAGGCATCACCAGCGAAGGCTTTTTGGAAGATGGCGGGGTTTGAGGTGATGCCGCGCAGGTCGTCTTCGGTGATGAGGCGTGCCAGCTCGCCGCTGTCGAGCAGGGTGCGGTCGATATTGTCGTACCAGACGCTTTGTCCCAGTGCCATCAGTTGGTGCAGCGGGTTTTGTGCGACGTTTTTGGCGGCGGGGACGTGCAGCGGATAGTGCGCGTCTTCGCGCAGTTTGTCGCTGGGCAGCAGGGCGGGCGCTTTAGCCGGGGCATCATCCAGCAGGGCGACGAGTCCCGGTGCTTCGGCATCCGACGGCGGCAATGGCTTGATTTTGGCAAATGACGGCGCTTTTTTGACGGGCGGTGTTGTTTCGGCCTCGCTTTGTGGGGCGAGGTCTTCTATCAGGCCAGGGGCATCGATTTCGACGTCGTTTTCCGGCTGCGCCTGCGGGATGTAATCCGCTTTGCCCTGACCGCGTACGGCGTGGATATCGCGCGGACGGCCTTTGCGCACGGTGCGGCCATTGATTTCTTCCGGCGGGTTCAGCAGGATTTCCAGTGTCGGGTTGATGTCGTCTTTCGACACGGCACTGCGCGCGGGTTTTTCGCGTTCACGGCGTGGTGCTGCAGTTTCTTCGCGCGGGACGTTTTGTTGCAAGGCTTCTTCGTAGCGGCGTGCGGCTTCTTCCTGGCGGCTGTTGTCGCGTGAGCGGCGCGGTTCTTGTGCCACGGGTTCAGCAGGCTTGGTTTCTGCCTGTTTGTTCGGTGCAGCAGTGTGCGGTGTTTGTTCTTGCCGTTCGCGACGGTTACGCGCAGGCGCGGTGCGTTCGCGGCGTTTATCGGCAGCAGCCTGGGATTCTTGCGGCTGGGACGCGTGGCTGTTGTCCTTGAACAGGGCAACGACTTTGGAAAAGAGAGCCGCCAGGCCGCGTTTGTGTTCGCTGCTGTTGCTGACTTGCGGCGCAGGCGCGCGCGGTACGACGCCTTGCACGGCGGCTTGCTCGGTTGCCATGTCCCCAGGATGAACGACGGTGTCGTTTTCTTCGTGGCTTTCGTGGCGGGTACGCAGGCGGTAGCTTGGCGTCGGTGCGGCGTCATCATCGATTTCGTCATCACGTTGGCGCGAGATGTAGTAGTCAGGCGTGTGCAGGTCGGCATTCGGCACGAGGACAACTTCGACTTTGTTGCGCTGTTCGATTTGCCGGATAGCCGCGCGTTTTTCGTTAAGCAGGTAAGTGGCGATGCTCACCGGCAGTTCGCCGGTGATGCGCTGGGTGCGGTCTTTCATCGCTTCTTCTTCAATGAGGCGCAGCAGCGAGAGTGCCATGGACTGGATACCACGGATTGAGCCCTGTCCTTTGCAGCGCGGGCAGACGCGGTGGCTGGATTCGTCCATGGACGGGCGCAGGCGCTGCCGCGACAGTTCGAGCAGGCCAAAACGCGAGATGCGCCCGATTTGCACGCGGGCGCGGTCAATTTTGGTTGCGTCGTAGAGACGGGTTTCCACGTCCTTGCGGTTGCGGCTGATGCTCATGTCGATGAAATCGATAACAATGAGGCCGCCAAGGTCGCGCAGGCGCATTTGGCGCGCAATTTCATCTGCCGCTTCAAGGTTGGTCTGGTAGGCAGTTTCTTCGATGTCGCCACCCTTGGTCGCTTTCGACGAGTTGATGTCGATGGAAACGAGTGCTTCGGTGTAGTCAATGACGAGTTCGCCGCCGGATGGCAGCTGTACGTTGCGCTGGTAAGCGGTCTCTATCTGCCCTTCGATTTGGTAGCGGGTGAAGAGTGGGATGTTGTCCTGGTAGAGTTTGAGTTTGTTGAGGTTGTTCGGCATGACCAGGGTCATGAAGTCACTGGCCTGCTGATAGACGCGTTCGTCGTCAATAAGGATTTGCCCGATATCCGGACGCAGATAGTCGCGCAGGGCGCGGACGATGATGTTGCTTTCCTGGTAGATAAGGCGTTGCAGCGGGGCTTTGCGGTATTCTTCTGAGATGGCTTCCCACAGTTGCAGCAGGAAGTCGAGATCCCATTGCAGTTCTTCCTGGGCGCGACCCACCCCGGCAGTACGCACGATGATGCCCATGTTGTCCGGCACATCGAGCAGGTCAAGGGTCTCGCGCAGTTCTTTGCGGTCATCTCCCTGAATGCGACGTGAGACGCCGCCAGCACGCGGATTGTTCGGCATCAGGACGAGGAAACGTCCGGCAAGGCTGATATAGGTAGTCAGCGCCGCGCCCTTGTTGCCGCGCTCTTCTTTGTCAATTTGCACCAGCACTTCCTGCCCGACTTCTATCATGTCCTTGAAGCTGGGGTGGTCGTCGTGAGTGGTGGTGGATCCGGTCAGATATTCTTTGGCGATTTCCTTGAAGGGCAGGAATCCGTGCCGCTGGGCACCGTAATCAACGAAAGCCGCTTCTAGCGAGGGTTCGATACGGGTGATTTTACCTTTGTAAATATTGGCTTTTTTCTGTGCGGAATAAAGGGTTTCAATATCAAGGTCGTAGAGTTGCTGGCCGTCAACCAGCGCGACACGCAGTTCTTCCTGCTGGGTCGCGTTTATAAGCATTCTTTTCATTATCCGGGCTCCGCAACCGCATGCCGAGACACACGGCTGTCATTAAGTAAAAA
Organism: uncultured Cardiobacterium sp.; assembly: GCA_963523555.1. GTDB lineage: Bacteria > Pseudomonadota > Gammaproteobacteria > Cardiobacteriales > Cardiobacteriaceae > Cardiobacterium. The sequence continues at coordinate 8,634 of CAURDG010000025.1, read as the reverse complement.
ACAATGCCCGATCAAGCATCGTGCTTTTGTCGGACTTTATAATAAGCGTATGAAATCTAAGGTGTCGGACGGCTTCCGTAGCCGTAAATCCGGCACGAAACTATACCAAATCAGCCCTCTTACGCGCAACGCGGCGGGCGTGGGCTTGCGCCTTGCGACGCGCTTGTGCCACGATATGCACCCTCTTCGCACCGATAGCGCCCTACGTCATGCCGATCAGTCCAGAAACTCAATGTCAATTAAGCACTTACGAACAGCCGCTCAATGAACGCATCCGTCTGTTCATGCGTCTGGAATCCATGTTTTTCCAAATGAAAAACTTCCACCGTGCCGACGAATACTATTCCATCCAGCTCTTCCTTGATGCCCTCTTTGACGTATTGGATTTTTTGCACCGTTACGAAATTCGCTCGGAAATCATCAAAGAATTACAAGGATATAAAACGGGCATTGACCGCGAGCATTTTGCCCTGTCGTGGACACTGGACGAGCGGGTGGCGACACTGGAAAGCATTGATATGTCGCTGCAAGAAGCCTATGCGCTAAACTTCAATCCTATCAGCGCCTTACGAGAAAACGAACTCTTCACCAGCCTGCGCCAGCGTAACTTTAATCAAAGCGGCAACTGCCTCTTTGAAGTCCCTGCTTACCAATACTGGTTGCTGCAAAACGAAAATCACGAAAACCCCTTCCTGCGACAATGCTACGAAATGTTCCTGCCCATCGCGCGTGCGGTGACGCTGGTACTACGCCTGGTGCGTGCCGGAGCGGAACTGACCAACGAATACACCGATGACGGTATCTTCCTGAAAACCCTCGACAGCAACCGTCGCAATCAGATGATCCGCATCCATCTCGACGACGAGCACCGCGTCTTCCCGCGCATCAGTGGCGACAAACACCGCTTCTCGGTACGTTTCATGACCCAAGAAAACCCGGAAGAACGCGCCAAACAAGTCGAAACCCCGGTGCGCTTCGCCCTGCAAACCTGCGTCCTCTGATCATGAACGCCAAAAACCCCAAAGGCTTCCGCCCGCATACCTTCGCCAGCCTTGTCAAAAAACCCGTCCACTTCTTCGCCTTCGGTCTTGGTAGCGGCCTGATACACCCCGCTCCCGGTACCTGGGGTACCCTCGCCGCCACCATCCTCTACTACCCGCTCTCATTCCTGCTGACAGGACCCATCACCACCGCTATCTTCCTGTTCGCCACCTTTGCCATTGGCTGCTGGCTCTGCGACAAAACCTCGCACGACCTCGGTGTGCATGACTTCGGCGAAATCGTCTGGGACGAATTCGTTGGCGTGTGGATCGTGCTCGCCTACCTGCCGCCTGTCCTATGGCAACGCTGGGGAATACTGCCCTGCTACCTTGCTGCCTTCCTGCTCTTCCGCGTCTTTGACATCGCCAAACCGCCGCCCATCCGGCAAATCGACCGCCGCACCCCGGGTGGTTTCGGCATCATGCTGGACGACGTCCTTGCCGCCATCTACGCCCTTATCCCCTTGTGGCTCATCACCGCCATCATCTAACCCAACCCAAGGATTTCCCATGCCTATCCAAAAAAACAGCGTCGTCGAACTCGCCTACGAACTCTATGACGACCAGGGACAACAAATCGTCCACGACGGAGCACCGCTTACCTACCTGCACGGCGGCTACCACGGCACCTTCCCCAAAGTCGAAGCAGCACTGGAAGGCAAGAACATCGGCGACGAAATCGACCTCGTCCTCGTCCCTGCCGATCACTTTGGCGACCTGCAACAAGAACACATCCGCCGAGAACCGCGCGACATCCTGCCGCCGGAAATCAAAGTGGACGACATCCTGGAAGGTGAAGACGGCCACGGCCACATCCGCTACTTCCGCGTGACCGATATGGACGATACCCACGCTACCCTGAACGGCAACCACCCGCTCGCTGGCCTCACCCTGCGCTTCAAGGCAAAAGTGCAGAGCATACGCGAAGCGACCGCCGATGAAATCGCGCATGGCCACGTGCACGGCCCGCACGGACACCATCACCACCATTAAAGCCGACACAAACCCAGGCAGCGCAAGCTGCCTTTTTTGCCATGAATGCCTACGCCGATGACACACTCTACGAATACAGCGCTCTACACGGACTAGAATGCTGGCTGCGTCGCTTCATCCGCGCCTACCAATATACGACCGCAGCGGCTATTCTCACCCTGCTAACCATCGGCTACCTCGCTTGGCGCGGAAACCAGACTGCTGCCGACTACTTCCGCTACCTGCCCTATCTGCGCCATGCTGACACCACCTACCAAATCCTCACTGTCTTTACCGCCCTCTTCTTCATCATCAGCGGTCTCATGACCTTCGCTTGGCTCTTTTGCGCCAACGAAAACCTGCATGCTCTCAGCCCCAAGCACGCCAAAATCCGTTACACCCCGGGGCGGACTATCCTCTGGTGGTTCATCCCGATATTGAACCTCTACTATCCATACAGCATCATGGCGGAACTATGGCGCGGCAGCCTTACCCTTGTGCACGACCCTGAATACGACAACGAAAACCTCATCTTCCGCTGGTGGATAACCTTCCTGGCTATAGGCTGCAGCAGCATGATTGCTGGCCATACCGCCAACGCCGTTATTACGGGTATCTTCTTCCTGCTTACCATGCACACCTTTGCCCTGATTTCAGCGCAGACCCTAAATATTCTCATCCACCGTATCAACCAGGCACAAGCCGCCGTTTACCAGCAGCAAAACCAGCATGACTAGCCCCAAAACCTATCATTACGTTGACCCCATCCCCTGCACCCGCTGGCTGCAATACGCCGCTGGGGCCTGCATCATCTGCATCCTGATTATTTTGGGCTACCTCGTAAAAGGCGTGTACATCCTCTACACTCACAACTATACCTCCTACGTCAACCTCGGATACATCCTTGAACCAGCGGTGAGCATAGAACGTATCGGGCAAATTACTCATATCGCTACCATCCTTCTTGTCCTGATATGGACATATCGTGCTAGTGCCAATATGCATGCCTTCCAGCCCAATCCGGATGAACCGTATTACGCCACCCCAGGCGAAACTATCCTTGACTACTTCGTCCCCCTGTTCAACTTCATTCACCCGGCGTTGGTCATGCGGGAAATATGGACAAACAGCCTGCAACTGACCGCTGACCGGCGCGCAAACAAGCGTTACCTCGCCTTTCTGTGGTGGTGGGCATTCGTCGCCTTTGCCTTGCTGCAACTCATGGCAAAACGCGAAATGGAGCAGCACTGGATGAATACCCCGGAGTTCGCTAAAAAACATATTATTACCCTAGCGCTCTCCTACATTCCCTACCTTATCTCTGCATGCCTTATGATTTACCTCACTCGCACCATCAGCCAGACACAAAAAGCCTACGCCGCCGCTAACAACATCCTCTCATACGCAGACACCCCCGCCCGCGACCCATGACCCCCAACCTCAGCCCCGCCAGTTGCGACCTGTTTGACCTGCCCTGCTACCAGTTCGCGCAACTGAAAAAATACGCCCCCGAAGCCATCCCGCAAATCAAGGCCGACTACAAAGCCGCCTGGGAAAACTGGCGCGCCGTTATCAACCGCGTGAGCGAACGCCTCGGCGAACCCTTTGCCGCACCGCATATCGAGCGCTGGTGCAACGGCTGGCAAGTGCGCGCCCACTTCTTCGCCTACTACAAATACCGCGACTGGCAGGACACCGCCGCCATCCTCTCTGTCCTGCTCAACCAGCGCCGCCTCACCGTCAGCCTTGACTGGCACTGCTACAAAGCCGGTATCTCCACCACCACCCTGGCCCATTACAACCACTGGCTGGACGCGCTTGACCGAGAACACTACGCCGCTTACGACCTCTGGCACGGCGACGAAGACGAATACGCCGACTACCCAACTGTTGCCCAAACAGCGGATATCCGCCTGCGTAACGCCGACGACTACTACAACATCGGCAAACACATCGAGCGCGACCAACTCGGACGCGAAGACAGCGCGACCTGGATAGCGGCAACCATCCGCGACCTGCAACCGCTTTACGAAGCCTGCCATCCCTAGTGGCGCGAAGCGCCGCCAAGCGAGACAACCACGCGCTTTTCACCCAAAACCAACCCAAAACCAAGGATTCCCCATGCTTGACCCCCTCTACGCCCTCTCCCCGCTTGATGGCCGCTACGCCAAAACCGTCGCCGCCCTGCGCCCCATCCATTCCGAATACGGCCTGATGAAAGCGCGCGTCACCGTCGAACTCGAATGGCTGAAAAGCCTTGCCGCCGCGCCGGACATCGGCGAAGTCCCGCCATTTAGCGCCAAAACCCTTGCCGCCATCGAACACACCATCACAACCTTCAGCCACGAAGACGCCGCTGCCATCAAGCAGATTGAGGCAACCACCAACCACGACGTCAAAGCCGTCGAATACTGGCTCAAACAACACTTCGCGGATAACGCCGAAATCGCTGCCGCCAGCGAATACATCCACTTCGCCTGCACCAGTGAAGACATCAACAACCTCGCTCACGCCCTGATGCTGCGCGACGCGCGTGACAACGTCCTCCTACCCGCCCTTGACCGCATCACCACCAAACTGCGCGACATGGCGCACACCCACGCCGCCGTGCCCATGATGAGCCGCACCCACGGCCAACCAGCCACCCCGACCACCCTCGGCAAAGAAATCGCCAACATCCATCAGCGCCTTGAAAGACAAATCGCCCAACTGCGCACCCAGACGCTGCTCGGCAAAATCAACGGCGCCGTCGGCAACTACAACGCGCACCTCGTTGCCTACCCCGACAAAGACTGGGAAAGCCACTGTCGCAACTTTGTCGAAACCGCGCTCGGCCTCAGCTACAACCCCTACACCATCCAGATCGAGCCGCACGACTACATGGCCGAATACTTCCACACCCTCGCGCGCATCAACACCATCCTTATTGATGCCAACCGCGACATCTGGGGCTACATCTCGCTGGGATACTACCGCCAGAAAATCAAAGCGGGCGAAGTTGGCTCCTCCACCATGCCGCACAAAGTGAACCCCATCGACTTCGAAAACTCCGAAGGCAACCTCGGCATGGCAAACGCCATCCTGAACCACCTCGCGGAAAAACTGCCCGTCTCGCGTTGGCAGCGCGACCTCACCGACAGCACCGTGCTACGCAACATGGGCGTGGCCTGCGGTTACACCCTGCTCGGCTGGACGGCACACCTGCGCGGCCTCGACAAACTCGAAGCCAATCCGGCAGCCCTTGCTGCCGACCTGGACGCCACCTGGGCACTGCTTGCCGAACCCATCCAGACCGTGATGCGCCGCTACGGCATCGAACAGCCCTACGAAAAACTCAAAGCCCTGACACGCGGCAAAGAACACATCAGCCGCGAAGAAATCCACGCCTTCATCGCGAGCCTCGACCTGCCGGCTGAGGCCAAAAATCGCCTGCTTGCCCTGACGCCTGCCGGCTACACCGGCAAAGCAGAAGCACTCGCGCAACGCATCTGAAGCACAGCGCCCCACCCGCTGGGGCGTTTTCTTACAAACACGGCGAGCGGAAACCCAGCATTTAACCCGCTTGACGGGCCCAGTAACGACGCCGCTTGGCAGACCCAGTAACGACGCCGCTTGGCGGTCGCCCAATTCCTATGCGTCTCCTATAGCCAAATACACTGCAAACCGGATGGCCTCGCGCAATGCCTGCGTGGATTTCATCATGGTCCCCGCTATATCATGCGGGTATGGAAACACCAAATCACTACGAACAACCCTTCGAACGTGCCTTGCTCTACCTGCAAACCCATTACGACAGCGATATCAACCTGCACCATATCGCCGCTGCGGCAGGCATGTCGTCCTGGCACTGGCATCGCGTGTACCGCAGTGTGATGGGTGAAACCCTGCATGACACCCTGAAATGGATGCGTCTGCACCGCGCTGCCTGGCTGCTCTGTCATACCGATAAATCCGTTGCCGATATCGCCCGTACCTGCGGCTATCGCGGCAATGCCCAGTCCTTTACCCGCATCTTTCGCCGCGATTATGGCCTGAGTCCACTCGACTACCGCCATCGGCCCATGCCGGATTACCTGGTCAGCATCCAGGAACTCGCCCCTATCCCCGTTATCATGCTCGAACACGGCGAGCGGGACAGCCAGCGCCTGGGCAATGCCTTCCTGCGCCTCAGCAGCCTGCTCCGTCTGCGCGGTTGGCAGTATGACGACGTCATGCGCGCCTTTTCCATCCACCATCCGTCGATGGCATACGCCCATCAGCTGCAGATACCCACCCTCAACATCAAAACTGCGGGAAAACGCTACGCCGCGTTTGCCCTTCCCCTGCATCAACCCACTGCGCCACTGCAAAGCGGCATGATTGCAGGTGGGCGTTACGCCGTGCTGCAACACTATGGCACCTATGCCGATCTTGACGCGGCTTTCGACTGGTTCCTTGACTGGTTCCGCCGCAACGGCCTGAGCATTGCTGCCGCGCCCGTGGTGCTGGAATATATCGAGATACAGAACCAAGGCAATGCCCCTGCCCTGAATCGGGTCAACATCTGCGTACCATTGGCATAAAACATAAGTTTCAGTATTGACAGAAATAACAAGCACGCTATCCTGTCCGCATGAAACTCAATCCGACTACTGAAAAATTTGTCCTGCACTGGGGCGAAATGGGCACCCAATGGGGGGTGAACCGCACCGTGGCGCAAATCCATGCGCTGCTTTACATCTTGGGACGGCCGGTGCCTGCTGATGAAATCGCTGAAACCCTCGGCGTGGCGCGTTCTAACGTCAGCAACAGCATCAAAGAACTGCAAAGCTGGCAGCTGGTGCAGACCGTGCACATCCTCGGCGACCGCCGCGACCACTTCACCACCTCCGGCGATGTGTGGGAACTCTTCCGCATCATCGTTGCCGAGCGGCAGCGGCGCGAAATCGAGCCGACCGTGCGTTTTCTGCAAAGCCTGATGGACAGCCCCGAATACGCCCAGGAAAACGAAACCGCGCGGCAGCGCATCGCGCAAACGCACGAATTTGTCGGCACCCTGACCAGCTGGACGCAGGAAATGCTGCGCCTTTCCACCACAACCCTGGCCAAAGTGCTGAAACTGGGCGCAAGCATCCAGAAACTGCTGCGCTGAACCCGCCTGATTGCCAACGGCAGACAGGCATTTTTTTACCCTTGGATTTCTCTTATGACAGAAAATTCAAAAACAAAAAACGACCTGGACTACATCCCGGCGAAAGTTGTCCTGCATTATTCCCTATGGGGCGGGGCAGTGGCAGGTTTCTGGTCAGGACTCGTTATCTCACCGCCGCTGATTTTGCTCACCGTACCGGCCGGCATACCCATCGGCTTTCTCCCAGCCTTTCTCTGCGGCTGCTATCTGGCCTGGCGGCGCGTTTATAACGGCAATCCGTTCTACGCCGCACTTGCCGGAGCCATCAGCGCCACATTGTGTGCCGCCCCATTGGATTGGCTCATCCATGACAAATTGACAGGAGACACGGCTATCCTCACCTTCCTTGGTGCCGTCAGCGCCTTCACCCTCGCCTTCTTCATCCTGCCCTCACCGCCGGAGGGCGTATGAAAATCCCGCCCTACCTCACCGTCTCCCTCGCCTTCCTCTGGTTGTGGAGCGGGCTGCAGCCCGTCCTGACCGCCCCCGACGCCTCGCTGCAACTGTTGGCGGATATCGGCATCGCCACGCCATGGCGCCGTCCGCTTTTCTACGCGGCATCCGCCTGGGATGTGCTGCTCGGCATCCTCATTCTCACGCCGCTGCGCCGACTGCCCGCGCTGTGGCTGCTGCAAAGTGCGAGCATCGCCGCCTACACTCTCATCATCGCCTGCTGCCTGCCCGCTTACTGGCTGCACCCCTTTGCGCCGCTTGTCAAAAACCTGCCGTTGCTGGCGCTCACCGTCTATTTCTACCAACAAACCCGGAGCAACTAATGGACTACCTAATCGTAAAAACCCTGCACATTCTATCGGCCACCATCCTGGTCGGCACCGGCTTTGGCAGCGCCTTTTACCTATTCTGGACCAACCGCAGCGGTTCAATTGCTGCCCAAGCGGTGGTGGCGCGCTGGGTCATCAAGGCGGACTGGTGGCTGACCACGCCAGCGGGCATCTTCCAGCCGCTCTCCGGCCTGTGGCTGGCGCACTACGCCGGCTTCCCGCTCACCGCGCGCTGGATTTGGCTGACTTTTGTGCTGTACGTCTTCGCCGGACTGTGCTGGTTGCCGGTCTTATGGCTGCAACTGCGCATGGCGGCAATGGCAGAAGAAGCTGTTGCCCAAGAAAAACCGCTGCCGCCGCGCTACCGCCGTTACGCCCGCTGCTGGGAATGGCTGGGCTATCCCGCTTTCTGCGCGATGGTGGTGGTGTACTTTCTGATGGTATTGAAGCCGCAATAACCAACGGACATGCAATGCCGCCAAACGGGATAAATACTGGCTTCACGGGCGTGTGCCAAGCGGGATAAATGCTGGGCTTGTGGCGTGCGCCAAGCGGGATAAATGCTGGGCTTGCGGCGTACGCCAAGCGGGATAAATGCTGGGCTCGCGGCGTGCGCCAAGCGGGATAAATACTGGGCTCACGGACAGGCACCAAGCGGGATAAATACTGG
>CAURDG010000024.1:0-12252 GCA_963523555.1 uncultured Cardiobacterium sp. | reverse complement strand
TCGCTGTTTGTGCGATTAGCGGTGTTTTTGAACTGTGCCACGGTCGTTGCTCCTTGTTGCTCAAAATCAAAGGAGCCTGATTTTAAAGGGAACATAACTGGCAACATCCTGTCCATCCATTAAGGATTTCGCTGTAATCACCACACGGCACTGCTAGCTGCCTCTCCCGCCTTGAGAAATGAAGCTACCCGTTAGAGTTGCAATCCGACAATTCCACAACTGAGCCGACTTGCCACACCCTTAATCTTTCCTCCGTGACCATCATCTTGCTACCGAAAAACAATCAGGCGTCTCCCCGCCTCACCATCCGAAGGTTTTGCGCTTGCGGGTCCGAAAAGTCCAGCGTTCTACCTGCTCTTTACCACCTTGGGTATAGCGGAATTCGGCGGTATATTCGGTATCGTAATCCAGTGGCGCAGGTGCGAACAGGGCAAATTCATTCTTCTCCATCAGGTGATTGTGATCATTTGCGGCGGTAAGAATGATCGGATTGCGGATTTCATTTTTATCCGAACGCAAGATAAAGGCGCGCATTTCGACTGGTGTTTGCTGACCGTAGAAAGCAATACTAACCGGGTTACCAACGGCTTTTTTAGTCGGCATAGGGTTAGGTACTTCCATGCCGTCGTAGGCGGGTTCCACATTACCACCGCTAGGGAATTTGACCGCACCAATATAGCGACGCGGCGCAGCATCTAGTGGGATTTCCGTCGCTTGACCGTTACATTGCATGGTGAGAATGTAGCGTTTTGTCGCTAGGCTACCTGCCTGCCCACACAATTCACGTTCGCGGCTGCTGCCCTGCACGATAACGAATGCGTTGTGCCGACTGCGTACCCAGGCGACACCTGCTTCATCGTGATCAGGATTCAGTAGAGCTAAGCGATGATAAAGGGCAGTCATCAGACTATCTGCACTACGGACACCGCTACGGGCAAAGTTACTAACGCTAAGATTTTCCACAATCGGAGCAGGATAGCCGGCAGCAGTAGCGCGCGCTTGTGGCTCGGCTCCGGTGTAGTACGGGTTGCGACGATTCGTCTCGCTGTGACCGTGGGCATCTTTGCCAAGATAGGCAGCATGATTGTATGCGGCTTTTTCCAGCTGGGGGAAGGGACGCAATTCCTGCAAACCTGCTTGTATCCGCCAACGATTGAGTCGTTCTAACCCCGCTTTTGCTTCCTTATCGGGGTCAAAACGCCATTGCGAAAACCAGGCGAGACCAAGAAAAAGTGCAGTGAGTGGCAGCCAAAATTTAAAGATGCGCTGCATCATGGATGAATGTTGCGACATAAGCGAATAAAAGAGAATAAATAGACGGTGAATTGTACAGATTGTTGGCAAAACGCGAGGATATAAGCATCTGTTGACTTGAGGTCATTTCAAAAAAGCAGGTTCATAATCAAGATCAAGAGATTCAAAATTTTTATCTGAATTTAATATGCTGCGTAATAGCAGTATTGTTAATTCAATAAGATATCGACGGTATGCATCTTGAAATATCACCTGTTTTTAACCCCCTTCCAGTGAGCCTCAGTGCTGATAAAACTCAATCGGCAGCCCGTCCGGGTCTTTAATGAAGAAAAAGGCCTTGCCGGTGTATTCATCAATGCGCACCGCTTCGCAATCCACGCCTTTCGCCTGTAACGCCGCCCGCTGGGCGGCCACCTCCTCCACCACGAAGGCAAGATGGCGCAAACCGCAGGCTTCCGGACTATTCGGGCGTGGTGGCGGGTCAGGAAAGGAAAAAAGTTCGAGCAGGTAGTGCCCATCGCTGCCAAGATCCAGCTTCCAGGAATCGCGTGCGGCGCGGTAGTGTTCGGCAAGGATTTCCAGCCCCAGAATTTCAGTGTAAAAGCGCTTGCTGCGCGCGTAATCGGCGACAATCAGCGCCACATGATGCATCCTCAAAATTTCCCCCTGTGTGATTAGCAAAACGCCGCGATTATAAGCCGCCGCCCCGCCGCGCTTCCATTGCCGCCCTTTCTGCCCTTTGTTATGATGCCGCCCTTTCAAATCAACCCTTTTTGATGGTCCTTCATTATGCGCAACACGCTGAAAACGCGGGTTTTACCCTGTGCCGCAGTCCTCTTTTTCTCCCTCTCGGCACACGCCGAATCTTTCCGGGTCGCCGATATTCGTATTGAAGGTTTGCAGCGGATTTCCGCCGGTACGGTCTTCACTTATTTGCCTGTCGCCGCCGGCCAGCAGTTTGATATGGCAAACAGCGCCCAGGCCATTGACGCCCTGTATAAGTCCAACCTCTTCTCACAAGTCCGCCTCGCCCGCGACGGCAATGTACTGGTGGTGCAGGTGGAAGAATTCCCTGTCATCGCCGAGGTCAATCTCAAAGGCAACCGCGACCTGAAATCGGAAGATTTGCAAAAGGCGCTATCCGCCGCCGGTATCAGCGAGGGACAGGCTTACAATCCGCAGATGTTGCAGCAGTTGGTGCAGGAACTCACCGAGCAGTATCAGGCGCGCAGCAAATACGCGGTAAAAATTGATCCGAAGGTGCGCCAGCTACCGCGAGGCCGTGTCGCCATCGATCTCGATATCAGCGAAGGGCGTTCCAGCCGCATCAAGCAAATCGACATCGTCGGCAACAAGATTTATTCCGACAAACAGCTCGCTTCCCTCTTCGATACCTCGACCCCGCGCTGGAATTCCTGGCTGACCAAGTCTGATCAGTACGACCGCGACAAGCTGCAAGCGGATATCGACCGCCTCGAATCTTTCTACCGCGACCGGGGCTTCATGGATTTCGCCGTGACTTCGACCCAGGTCTCGCTCTCACCTGACCGCAAATGGATTTACCTCACTGTCAACGTGGACGAAGGCAAGGTTTATCGCGTCAAGGGCTATCAGTTGCAGGGCGATCTCATCGTGCCGCGCACCGAGCTCGAATCGCTCATCACCTTCAAACCCGGGGATCGCTACAACCGCAGCGAAGTACGCAAGAGTACCGACGCCCTGCGCACCCGCCTTGCTGACGAAGGCTATGCCCAGGCTCAAGTGAACGTCGTGCCGAATGCCGACAAACTGAGCGGCGAAGTGAGCTTTGACATCCTCGTTACCCCCGGCATCCAGACCTATGTGCGGCAAATCGGCTTCACCGGCAATACCAAAACCTACGACCGTGTGCTGCGTCGTGAACTGCGCCAGCAGGAAGCCAGCCTCTATTCCGGTTCTGATGTTGCCCGCTCGGAAGAGCGCCTGCGCCGCTTGCCGCAAGTGGAAACCCTCGAACAAGCCATCCATCCCGTCCCCGGCACCCCTGACCAGGTTGACCTCGAATACAAAATTACCGAACGCAGCACCAGCAGTATCCAGGGCGGCGTTGGCTACGGACAAAGCAGCGGTGCGCTGTTTAACCTCGAATACAACGACAACAACTTCCTCGGCACCGGTAACTCGCTCGGCATCAACTTCGGCAAAAGCTCGTCCGAACAGCGTTACGGCTTCGATTTCACCGACCCGTACTTCACCGCCGATGGCGTCAGCATCAACTACGCCTTTGATTACAGCAAAACCAATTACCGCAAAGAGCGCCTGTCCGATTGGGCAGCGGATACCCTGGATGCCACCATCACCTTTGGTTACCCGCTCACCGAATACCAGAGCGTCTATTTTGGCGGCGGTTTCCGCACCCTGAAAATTAACACCGGCGATAACGTCGCAAGTGAAATCACCGATTACCTCAATAAAAAAGGCCGCCGTTACAAAGAAGGCGTTGTCACCCTCGCCTGGAACAAAGATACCCAGGACAACACCTACCTGCCGACCAAAGGCAGCCTGAACAAAATCAGCGGCGAAATCACCCTGCCCGGTTCAGACGACACCTACTACAAAATCGGTTACCGCAACCGCACCTATTTCCCGCTTAACGACGATAAAAGCCTCATCCTCGGTCTGCGGGGCGACATCGCTTACGGTGGCGGTTACGGCAAAACCGATGACCTGCCCTTCTACCGTCACTACTACGCCGGCGGCCTCACCACTGTGCGCGGCTTTGAGCACAGCTCGCTCGGCCCGCGTTACAGCAACGGCGACACCTCTGGTGGCGACTTCCGTACCGTCGGCGGCGTTGAGCTGATGACCCCGTGGAAAATCAACGAGAAATCCAACAATGTCCGCGTCGGCACCTTCATTGACTTCGGTAACGTGTACAGCAAGCCCAAAGACTTCGACCTCGGCGAATTCCGCTATTCCGGCGGCCTCTTCGTGCAGTGGATGTCCCCCTTGGGGCCGCTTAACCTGAGCTACGCCGTACCCATCAAGAAAAAAGATGGCGACGAGAAAGAAGCCTTCCAGTTCAGCTTCGGTATGGGCTTCTAAACCATCCTGCCACGCCACGGACGGCACGGCACCACCTACCCGACCACACCATGAAAACACTACCGCTGGCGGCACTCCTCGCCCTTGCCGCTACCTTGCACGCCCAAGAAGCGGATACATCTACCGCCTTAGCAGCAACACCTGCCCACGCGACACCAACAGCTGACAGTCCAACAGCAGCCCCGGCTGGCGAAAACCGCGACTACAACGCCGCTGATGTCACGCCGCCCGAACACCCTACCCAACCTGCCGCTGCGGCCCCGGCTGACAAAAATCGTGACTACAACGCCGCCGATGCCACGCCGCCCACTCCCTCTGCCCAAGCGACGGATACCGTTGACCCCGCCGACCTGCGTATCGGCTTCGTCAACTTCCGCCGCATCATGGCTGCCGCGCCGCAGCGTGACGAAGTCAACGAACGCCTTGAGCGCGAATTCGGCGTTGAGCGCGATGCCCTGCTGCAAGCGCAAAGCGAACTGCGCGACATGGAACGCCGCCTGGAAACCATCCGCCACGGCGACGCCTACAACGAACTCGAACGTCAGGTCATCAACAAACGTCGCGACGTCAGCCGCCGCGACAGCGACTACCGCGACAACATCAACGTCCGCCGCAACGAAGAAATGGCCAAACTGCAAAAAATGATCGGCGACGAAATCCTCAGCCACGCCAAAGAAGCAGGCTATGACATCATCCTGAACGATATCGGCGTCTTCTACGTCAGCGAACGCGCCGATCTCAGCCCGCTCATCATCAAACGACTGCAAAACAAGGTAGGAAAACCATGAAGACCAACGCAGGCGACATCGCCGCCCGGCTTGGCGGCACTCTCCACGGCGACCCCGCCACCCCTATCCATGGCGTCGGCACCCTGCAAGACGGCCAAGCAGGCGAGATCGGCTTCCTTGCCGACGCGCACTACCGCCAATACCTGCCGACGAGCCGTCTCGCTGCCGTTCTCGTCAGCGAAGCCTATCCCGAAGCACCGATTACCCAAATCATCGTCAAAGACGTCAAACGCGCCTGGCGTCACCTCGCTGACGACTTCGCCCCGCCACCTCCGCCACCCACCATCTCGCCGCAAGCACATATCGCCCCCAACGCTATCCTCGGCGCGGACGTCAGCATCGGTGCTGGTGCCGTTATCGGTGCAGGCGCGAACATTGGCGACGGATGCCGCATTGCCCCGCTTGCCTACATCGCGGACGGCGTAACCATCGGGCGCGACAGCAACATCGGTTCCGGTGTGCGCATCCTTGAAAAAACCACAATCGGGGCACGCGCCAATATCCTCGCCAATGCCGTCATTGGCGAACGCGGCTTCGGTAACAACTTTGAAGACGGCCGCTGGCTGCCCGTCGCCCAGCTCGGCGGTGTGCGCATCGGTGATGACGTCGAAATTGGCGCCTGCACCACCATTGACCGGGGCGCGGTGAGCAACACCATCATCGGCAACGGCGTCAAACTCGACAACCACATCCAGATTGGACACAACGTCCACATCGGCGATCACACCGTTATCGCCGGCTCCGCCGTCATCGCCGGCTCCGTCACCTTCGGCAAATACTGCGTCGTCGGCGGTGCCTGCGTCTTCACTGGCCACATCACCATCTGTGACGGCGCCCAGTTCACCGGACACTCCTCCATCAGCAAAAGCATCCACCAGCCAGGCGCCTACTCCTCCGGCATCCCGGCCATGCCCGCGCTACAATGGAAAAAATTCTTCGCCAAACTCAAACTCCTAGCCAAAGAAAAGTGAGCCTCCTATGCACCCCACCATCATGGACATCGAAGAAATCCGCCGCTACCTGCCGCACCGCTACCCCTTCCTGCTGATAGACCGCGTCACCGACATCGAAGTCGGCAAATACATCAAGGCTATCAAAAACGTCAGTGCCAACGAACCCTTCTTTCAGGGACACTTCCCCGGCAAAGCCGTCATGCCCGGCGTACTGGTCATCGAGGCCATGGCGCAAGCCGCCGGTATCCTCGGCGTAAAAAGCGGCCGTAAAGAACTTGGCCTGCCCGACATCCCCGAAGAAGACAACATTTACTTCTTCGTCGGCATCGACAAAGCCCGCTTCCGCAAAACCGTCGTCCCCGGCGACCAACTGCATTTCGACATCAACATTATCCGCTCACGGCGCGGCATCTGGTCATTCAACGCCGAAGCGCATGTAGACGACAAACTCGTCTGCGAAGCGGAAATCATGTGCACCACTGCAGGCAGAGGAGGATAAACATGATCCACCCAACCGCCATCATCGACCCCAAGGCTGAACTCGCGCCGGACGTCAACATCGGTGCATACAGCGTCATCGGCGCAGACGTGCACATCGACAGCGGCACCACCATCGCTCCGCATGTCGTCATCGAAGGCCCGACCCGCATCGGCAAAAACAACCACATCTACCCCTTCGCCTCGCTAGGCGCCGCGCCGCAGGATAAAAAATACGGCGGTGAAGCGACCACCCTACAAATCGGCGACAACAACACCATCCGCGAATACACCACCTTCAACCGGGGCACCGTGCAGGACATCGGCACCACCATTCTCGGCAACGACAACTGGATCATGGCCTACGTCCACCTCGCGCATGACTGCGTCATCGGCGACGACACCACCATCGCCAACAACGTCACCCTTGCCGGCCACGTCCACATCGAAGACCATGTCGTCATGGGCGGCTTCGCGCTGGTGTACCAATTCGTACACATCGGTGCCTACACCATGGTTGGCTACTGCGCGGGGGTCAAACAAAACGTCGCGCCCTACTCGCTTGTGGTTGAATCCCCGGCGCGCATCGCAGGCATCAACCTCGAAGGCCTGAAACGCCACCATTTCAGCGCCGAGGATATCGCCATGATCAAACGCTGCCACCACCACCTCTATCAGGAAAACCTGCTGCTGGACGAAGCGCGCGACAAAATCAACGCGCTTGCGGCAGAATCCGCCCCAGCGCAAAAAATCGCCACCTTCCTCAACAATATCGTCGGCAAACGCGGCCTGACCCGCTGAAACCCGCAAGACCGCGCCTGACGCGGTTTTTTTACAAAACATCTCTGCCCCCGAAGCGCGCATAGCATCCCTTTACGCTTTCCCCTACCATAGCGCTATCTCATCATCAGGAATCCTAATGACACAGAGCAAACCCAAAAGCATCCTCATCACTGGCTGTTCCAGCGGTATCGGCTACACGGCGGCGCACATGCTGCACAAACGTGGCTGGCAAGTCTTCGCCAGCGCACGCGACGCCGCTGCTGTTGAACGCCTGAAACAGGAAGGGCTGAACGCGGTGCAGCTCGATTTGAACGAAACGGACAGCATCCGTATGGCGTTGGACTGGGTGCTGAAACAGACCGGTGGCACCCTTGATGCCCTCTTCAACAATGGTGCCTTTGCCATCCCTGCCGCCCTTGAAGACCTGAGCCGCATCGCGCTTGCCTACCAAATCGATACCGGCCTGCTCGGCTGGCATGAACTCACCATGGCCGTGTTGCCCGTCATGCGCGCGCAGGGACATGGCCGCATCGTTAACACCGGCTCCGTGATGGGACTCTCGGCAATGCGCTTTCGCGGTGCCTACTGCACCACCAAACACGCACTCGAAGGCTGGAGTGATGTATTGCGCCTCGAACTTGCCGGCACAGGGATTTACGTCAGCCTGCTTGAAGCCGGCCCGATAAAAACGGCCTTTCGCGGCAACTCCTTCCAGCAATTCAAGCATTGGGTTGACATCGAAAACAGCCCGCACAAAGAGCGCTACCTCGCTATGCAAAACCGCCTGCAAAGCGACAAACCAAACCCTTTTACCCTGCCGCCGGAAGCTGTGGTCGCAAAACTCATCCACGCGATCGAATCGCCACGCCCGAAAGCGCGCTACTACATCACTGCCCTTACCTGGCTGATGGCAGGCGCCAAGCGTCTGCTGCCGACCTTCCTCATGGACAAGTTCATCCTCTGGCTGGCGGCGCGTGAAAGTAATCGCTACCGTAGTTGAACTCTTTGCTAAAGAAGCCCGCTTGTGTGGGCTTCTTTATGCATGTGCGGTGAAGTGTTTATGCATGTGCGGTGAAGTGCAATAAATACTGGGATTGCGCCAGTATTTATCCCGCTTGGCGCGGATCCAGTATCTACCCCGCTTGGCGGCCCCCTTATCTATCCCGCTTGGCGCGGATCCAGTATCTATCCCGCTTGGCGTGAACCCAGTGTTTATCCCGCTTGACGGGCCCAGTATCTATCCCGCTTGGCGCGGGCCCAGTGTTTATCCCGCTTGGCGAGATGCAGCCTGTGGACGAATGGCGTTACCGGGGCAACAACAAAGGTGGCGCATTCAGAGGAGTTGCAGGAGTTCGGGATCATCAGCGTGCTCAAGCAGCATGGTACGCACGCGCGCCTGCCACAGTTCGCCGAAGCGGGCGAGTTCGTCCGGCGTTGCCTGCCCGCTGACGGCTTTCGGCATCAGGCTTTGCATTTCCGCCGGGAAGGGCACGACGGCGGCGTTGAGTTCGAGTTCGACGCTGGCGCCGTTATCAAGGCGGCGCAGGGCCATCAGGCCACGGATGGGGGCGTCGTAATCCAGCAGGTCGCGGCGGACAAAGCGGGCGGCGGGGCCGATGCCGCCAAAGCCGGTTTCCGCTGCCGCACCGGTAAGCAGGGTAGCGATGGCGGCGATGACGCCCGTTGTGCCGCTATCACGGCTGTCGCGCATCTGCACGGCAATGCCGCCGCGTTCGGGCAAGGCGTCGCCATAGAGGGCAAGCAGGCCGCGCCGGGTGAGCAGATAGGCACCAGCGACGGTGGGGCAGGAATGCCCGGCAAGACGCACTGCATCGGCGTAGTGGTATTCAAGGATGCCGTCCTGGGCGGCGCCGAGGAAGGCGGCAAGCGGATCACGCACGCGCAGGGTCGGGGCGGCGGCGAAGAAGGCGGGGAAGGTTTCAGTCATGGTGGCTCCGTGGTGGTTAAGAGAGCGAGTATTGTAGCCACTTGACGGGAGATCAGGTTTTATCCCGCTTGGCGTCAGTCAGCCATTACGATTTGAGATTGGACAAAAACGGCGGCACCAACGGCGGATTATAGTTAAACATCTAAAAAATCGTAACAGTGTTGCGTCGGCTTGCCGTACTATTTGTACTGTCTGCAGCGACGCTCCTTGTTACGCCTTTTCACCTATTCAACTATATATGTCTCACCTGTGGCAATATTGAGTTCCTGGCCTTCATTAACCCGCGAACGTACAGAAGGGAAATAGCTGCCGTCACCCAGGATAATGTCACTGGCAGCGCCGCCGGAAACGGTGTCGTTACCCTCACCGCCAAAGAGCAAATCCTCCCTGTTGCTGCCATGAATGGTGTCGTTATTGAATTCGCCGCTAATCCAGTCGCCGCGCCAGTCATCCTCGTTGAAACGCACAGGGGTTTTATAGGCCTCACTATCGCGCTTGTCTGCCCAAAGCGTATCGTTGCCGCCACCACCCGCAATAAGGTCTGTATTGCCGCCGCCGGCTACGGTGTCGTCATCGCCGGTTTTGCCTTCCGCATCCGACTGTATATAGCTATTCCCGCCGGCCCTGAGGTATTCAGTGCTGCCGCCGGAAACGGTGTCGCCATTGCCGGTTTTGCCTTCCGCATCCGGTTGCGGCTGCGTGTTATCGTCAGCTGTCTCCAACAATTTCAAGCCATAATCGCCCTCGCTGTAATTAAGCACATTGATTTTGCCGGCTTCGTCTTTATGCGTGATTTGCAGGGTTGTGCCGCTGTAGCTGATGCGCCAGCCGTCAGCGCTATTCCAGATATTATCGTTGCCGTCGCGTATCCAGCGCATCGTGGCAATGCTGCGCTGATCCAGATAAATCACATCCGGACGACCGCCTGATTCGCCCATATTGCCCGTGCCGTCGTCATCAACCGTATCGGTCGGGACTGCATCGCCGCCTTCTTCGGGGCGCAGGTCCGCACGGCTGATGAAATAGGCATCCGCGCCCTCGCCGCCGTGCATATAGTCACTGCCTGTGCCGCCAATGATGGTGTCATGACCACGCTGGCCGTCTATCCAGTCATTGCCCGCGCCGCCATCAAGGGTGTCGTCGTAGCTGCCACTAGCAGCTGTCTGTTCATGTGTGCCATACAGCCGTATACCTGGTTGCAGCACGATGCGCCGGTCACCAAAATCCATGTACGCCCTTTCTTTTTCCGGCTGGACGTGGCTGCTGCTTTTTTCCCAGCCGAATACTGATTTATTTGAACTCTTGTAGGGCACAGCATTCTCCTCTTCACTTTGCGCCGCAGCGGCAAAGGTCACAAAGAACAAGAATGCAAGTACGCAAATGCGTCTACCATATTCCATGTAATGTCTCCTATTTGAAGTCCTGTTCTTATATCTTTATCCGTGTGAGCAACAAGTTGCCCATCCTATGCTTGCTTTATCAGAAAGTTTAGCAGTCATAATTGTTACCTTTAAGGTTATGGGATTGAGGATATGTCAACTTTTGTTGCATAACTGGTCTTTATATCTGGCAAAATTTAATTCATATTTAGCCCTTGCATGTATATCAATATGGCCAGAAAATATGATGAAATTAAGGTCAGATGCTTGAATAAGCGGCTTGTTTGCATCACATGAGTGATTAACCCAATAATAAGTAGCATCACCGACGAGACGATTATCTCTGTTTTTTAAATAAGCTTCATCTACATAACTAGGGTGCCTAGGATAAGCTCCAAAAAAATTACTTTCTATTACTTTGGGTCTTGGTAAATTCTTGGGTAAAAATCCCCTTCCAAGAGAGCCTCCAAAAAAGCTATTTTTTTGCCATAAGTCTTAGTGTAATGAATGCTATAATAAGGTTTCCCTTTCAAATCTTTATCATGCCCATACATATAGTTCTTTTCCATATACAAGGTGCTTGCATTGTCTAAAATATCACCCCATTCTCCGTAGATGCTTTTATATGCCGGTCTATCAAAGAGAGGAATCCTCCAGATTCTTTCCAAAGTCTCCATCGGAATGTCAAAAATGCAATGACTGTCTATATTGGTATAAATTTGCAACAACAGGTCATCAATATCCTTCACCTTATGTAGCCCCCTGCATTCAGCGGGGATATGCTTTTTCAGTTCTTTGTAAGGCACAGCATCCTCTTTCCCTTCGTCTTGTGCCAAAGCAGTAAAAATCGTGAACAGGAAAAGGATGAACGCGCCGATGTGTCTGCCATATTTCATAGGGTATTCGCCATAAGTACCGATGATTTCCTGGCGACTTTCATCGCCTTTGATGGGTGTGCTCTCAATATATTATTCATAGATTACTATTCCTTCTTCAACATAAGACAATCGTAGTCCATCAGCAGCACAATAGTACAATTGTTTTTTCTTGTATAAATTCCTTTTTCATTTGTTTTTATTTATTAGAAGGCTTCATGCGCGATAGAAATTACCAAGCGGTGGGGTTGTTATGCTCCCGTTCAGGCGGCGTGATTATTGGGTTAGCGTCAAGCGGGATAAAGACTGGGCTCGTCGCCAAGCGAGGTAAAGACTGGGTTCCCCGCCAAGCGAGGTAAACAATGGGTTCGTCGCCAAGCGGGGTAAATACTGGGCTCGTCGCCAAGCGAGGTAAATGCTGGGTCCCCCGCCAAGCGAGGTAAATGCTGGGTCCCCCGCCAAGCGAGGTAAATGCTGGGTTCCCCGCCAAGCGAGATAAATGCGGGGTAAATACTGGTTTTTTATCCCCCCTTCCGGCCTGCGGCCACCTTCCCGGGTACCCATGAAAAAAATGCGAGCATTTTTTTCATGGGAGCCCCGTCCCCCGCAAGCGGGGGAAGGGATTCTTTCCGTACAAAATTCAGGATTGGGCAGTGCGCCAAGCGGGATATGGCTAATATACTTAATTATTCATACAGATATTAAATAATA